>NZ_JBHIRC010000005.1:0-126758 GCF_042196985.1 Bartonella sp. AA97HXZ
ACCAATGTAGTCAGTGATAGCCTTGCCAAGCAGGATGATAATACGAAGGTTATCACTATTGGTAAAGAAGTAGAAGGCAGTGAAATCAACATAGCCAACAAGACTGGTACGGATCGGACACTTTCAGGTGTTGGTGAAGCAACAAAGGATAATGAAGCTGTTAACAAAGGTCAGCTTGATAAAGGTTTGAAGGATCTTTCTACCAGCCTTCAGTCAGATGGCTCGGCTGTTGTTCATTACGATAAAAAAGAGGGTGAGAATGGCGGCATTGATTACACGAGTGTGACTTTAGGTAAAGGTAAGGATGCAGGACCAGTTGCACTTCATAATGTAAAAGATGGTGCCATTGGTGAGAGTTCACATGATGCGGTTAATGGTAGTCAGATCAACACGATTTCTCAGAATGTAGCTAAATTCCTTGGTGGCGATGCAAAATTTGTTGAGGGTACGTTTACAGGACCAACCTACAAGTTATCCAAGGTTGATACAGCTGGTAATATAACAAATGGCTCTTTTGATAATGTTGGTAGTGCATTTACTGGTCTTGATGAGAATATCAAAAATGTGAATGCACGGATTAAGGAAGTCTCAGAAGGAGTTGCACAAGATTCTTTATCATGGAGCGAGGGTGAAAAATCCTTTGTAGCCTTGCATGGAGGAAAAGACGGTGCAAAGACAAATAGCAAGATTAAGTTCCTTGCGGCAGGAGATATTACGAAAGAATCTACAGATGCAGTAAATGGCTCCCAATTTTATTCCTTAGGAAAAGATCTTGCATCGTACTTAAACGGTGATGCTAAGTATGAGAAAAATCAATGGTTGTTGCCTAGATTTAAAGTTACACACCTTAAAGAAGATGGCACATCAGAAGAAGCTGAGTACGATAGTGTTTCAGAAGCTCTTTCAGGTGTTGGTAATTCTTTCACGAATGTGGTTAAAGACTTTAATGACAAAGTCACGAATATCACAGAATCTGTCCAAGGCGATGCGCTGTTGTGGAATAAGGACGCAGAGGCGTTTGTAGCCAAGCATGGGTACAAGGAAAGCAAGACGAACAGCAAGATAACGTCGCTTGCAAATGGGGATATCACTAAAGACTCAAGCGATGCTGTAACAGGAAATCAGCTATATGCTCTAGGTAACAGTGTTGCGCAGTCTTTAGGTGGTGATGCTAGTTATGCAGGTGGCGCTTGGACGGCTCCAAGTTTCAAAGTTAAGATCGTTAATGAGGATGGTACTAAAGTTGAAGAGAAGAAGTATGATACTGTATCGGAAGCATTTGCTGGTGTAGGAACATCTTTTGAGAATCTTCAAAAAGAGTTTACTCAAAACAACACGGAGGTTACTGAAAATATTAAGCAGAATGCGTTGTTGTGGAGTGATTCTGAAAAGGCGTTTGTAGCAACACATAGAGAGGGTGATGAGAAAGGCAACAGTAAAATTAAGTTTCTTTCCAATGGAGAGGTTTCTGCAAGCTCAAGTGAAGCGGTCAATGGTTCTCAGCTTTTTGATACGAATAAGACTGTTGCAACTTATTTAGGTGGTGGCGCTGAATATAAAGAAGGTCATTGGAGTGCTCCAAGCTTCAAAGTTAAGATCGTCAAAGAAGATGGCAGTGCTGTTGAAGAGCAAAGTTATGATGATGTTGCTAAAGCATTTGCTGGTGTAGGGAATTCATTCACGAATATTCACAAAGAGCTTAAGAATGAGATTAACCAAGTTGTGGGAGATAGTCTTGTTAAACAAGATGAAAAGACACATGCTATTAGTGTCGGGGGTGAAAAGAGTGGTACAGAAGTTAAGCTTTCGAATATTGATGGTGCCGCACGGACTCTTTCCGGTGTGAAATCAGGAACGCTTTCGGAAGCATCGAGTGAGGCGGTCAATGGTTCTCAGCTTTTTGATACGAATAAGACTGTTGCAACTTATTTAGGTGGTGGCGCTGAATATAAGGAAGGTCAATGGAGTGCTCCAAGCTTCAAAGTTAAGATCGTCAAAGAAGATGGCAGTGCTGTTGAAGAGCAAAGTTATGATGATGTTGCCAAAGCGTTTGCTGGTGTAGGGGCTTCATTCACGAATATTCACAAAGAGCTTCAGAATGAGATTAATAAAGTTGTAGGAGATAGTCTTGTTAAGCAGGATGATGCTACGAAGGTAATCAAGATAGGTGATGAAAAAGAGGGTAGTGCAATCACAATTTCAAACATGAATGGTGATGCACGTAGTCTCTCTGGCGTGAAAGCTGGAACACTTTCTGAAGGCTCGACGGAAGCAGTGAATGGTTCTCAGCTTTATTCCTTGAATCAGACGCTGGCGATGTATTTAGGAGGAGGAGCTAGCTATGAAGGTGGCGAATGGAGTGCTCCAAGTTTCAAAGTTAAGATCGTCAAAGAAGATGGTAGTGCCGTTGAAGAGCAGAGCTATGATGATGTTGCGTCTGCCTTTGCTGGTGTTGGTGATTCATTCACGAATATTCATAAAGAGCTTCAGAATGAGATTAATAAAGTTGTAGGAGATAGTCTTGTTAAGCAGGATGATGCTACGAAGGTAATCAAGATAGGTGGTGAAAAAGAGGGTAGCACAATCACAATTGCAAACATGAATGGTGATGCACGTAGTCTCTCTGGCGTGAAAGCGGGAACACTTTCTGAAGGCTCGACGGAAGCCGTGAATGGTTCTCAGCTTTATTCCTTGCATCAGACGCTAGCGATGTATTTAGGAGGGGGAGCTAGCTATGAAGGTGGCGAATGGAGGGCTCCGGAATTCAAGGTTTCACAATTCAATTCTGATGGTAGTTCGTCAGAAAAGAAGATCTATCATGATGTAGCAGGAGCTTTTGATGGTGTCAGTGATGGTATGACGAGTATCAACGAGCGTATTCATGATGTTGAGAAGAATGTGGCGAGCAATGGTTTGAATTGGAATGAAAAAGAAGGTGCGTATGATGCGAAGCATGATGGTAAGTCGAGTAAGATTACGAATGTATTGGATGGTAAGATAGAAGAAGGCTCGCAAGAAGTTGTTAATGGTGGTCAGCTTTGGAGCACGAATGAGAGGGTAAAAGAGGTTGAAGACAAAGTAGATACGATAGATCAACATGTGAAAGATATTGAAGTAGCTGTAACAGATGGCGTTGTTAACTATGATAAAGATAGTGATGGGAAAAAGACCAATAGTATTACGTTAGTAGGAGGCAATGACAGCGAACCTGTTATGATAGACAATGTAGCGGCAGGCAAGATTGAAACAGGTTCTCAGCAAGCTGTTAATGGTGGTCAGTTGCATGATTATACTGAAGAGCAGATGAAGATAGTTCTTGAAGATGCCAATAAGTATACGGATGAGAAAGTTAGTGGTCTTGTCAATGATGGTGTTAACGAGTCGAAATCCTATACGGATATGAAGTTTGAGACATTGAATTATGCTATTCAGGATGTTCGGAAAGAAGCAAGACAAGCTGCTGCTATTGGTCTAGCGGTGTCCAACTTACGTTACTATGATATACCAGGATCTTTAAGTGTTTCATTTGGGAGTGGTTTATGGCGCAGTCAATCTGCACTTGCTATTGGTGCTGGTTATACATCTGAAGATGGAAATATTCGCTCGAATGTATCTGTGACAAGTGCTGGAGGTCATTGGGGAATAGGCGCTGGAATTACTCTGAGGTTGAGATGATAATAGAAAAAATGGCTGTTATTGTAAAAACGAGAAGTATGTTAGTAAAGGTTCTGCTGTTTGCTCTTGCCTTAATAGGCAAGAGCGAAAGCTTTGCCAACGAGAACAATAATATTTATACAGTGCATCCACCGCACTTATCGATACCTAAGGGAGAACCTGGCGAAACACGTCGAATTATTATGCAGTTTTATGATTGGACTTTGATTTGTGACGAAAAACAAAAGCTTAAACATAAGCAAGGTATATGTAATGTAACACAGACGGTTCATGATCAAGAAGGAAATACCATTTTTAGTTGGTCTCTTGTTTCTACGACAAGTGGTCAAGCAGTGATGCTTTTTCGAACATTGCCAAATTCTGATATAAATGTTCCGATTCAAATGTTTGTAAAAGATGTTAAAAAACCTGTTCTTATTAATTATACGCAATGTAATGAAACGGTTTGTTTGGCACAATCACCTGTAGGGCCGGTTTTGACTAAACAAATAGAGCAGAACAATAAGGTACGTATTTCCTATAAAACTAAAGAAGGTAAGGTATTTTCTTTTACTGTACCATTTAAAGGGTTAAATGCAGCACTTAATTCTTTCCGTCCTTAGAATCCATCGAGTATTTTTAACAAGAGTCATTTTTCCATAAATTGTTGTATTATATTTCTGAGTGTAAATTATAAGGTCAAATAAGTAAGAAGTTTTATATAATATGATATCGAGGTGATTTGTTGGAAAGAGTGAGAGTTTTATGAATATAAAGTCACAGTAAGTTCTTTATATGTAATAGAAAATCAAGTTAGTGTTTCCCGTAATGCTTAAAGAATGATTTCGTTAGTTATTAAAAGTAAAAAAGATGAGAAATACTCGATTTATTCCTTACAATAATGAGTAGACTAAATTCTTTTTTTAAGCTTCAAATGGATTTTTAAAGCGGTCTGATTATGCATTAATATTTTTCAGATAAATTTATAATTCTAGAGATTTTTTTGAATGATGGTTTTTATTGGTATTCACAAAATAACAGCTATTGTAATTGCATTTTGTGGTACTACAGAACTTTTATTCCAGCATAATCAAAGCCATTTCATCGCATATAACAGACGAAGCTCGTGTGTGGATAACGAGATTAAAAAAATTTTTTCTTATAAACCGTACTAATGTATAGGTTGTTGTAACCTTAAGAGTCAGCAAATAGTATGATAGTGTAGGTTTGTTACAATAGAGGTGTGCTCCGTGTGAATGGTATCAAGAAAAGAGCATAATTTATAAAAATTGATGTGAACGTAAACGATTAATTTATAGTTTTAAGTTCATAAAGAGATGCATGATTTCACGGAAACAACCGAAAGATTATACAAAAATCTGAATGATGTTAGTGTAGAAAATTTTAATGATAGAAAAAGAAAGAATGATTTCTTGTATATATCATTTGATGCTGCATTATTGCTTTATTTAGGAATGAGCAGAAGAGTTTTCGCGTTTATTTATTGGGGGAACGCTCAAGGGATAAGGGACATGACCCCGTTAAATTATGGTTCAAAAGAGTTAAAGCGAGGAGAAATATACGATACCAAAGCAGATCAGTTGTATGATCAGTGCGGTAGTAATACAAATAATCTTTCTGCATTGTCACGAACAGAGGCATACTCTGTCCTTGTTGATATAAAGAGACAACAGAGAAAAAAACATTATGAACAGAAACAGGTTTTTGTTCAATCTGAGACAGCTTTTGAGTTTCATAATCAGATAATGATAGGTACTCAAAAAACAAAAAAACTCAAAGCATCTTTTCTTCGACGGTTCCATCCAGTAAAATCTCCACCTCTTTATGCGGCACTTGATCTCGGAACAAATAATTGTCGTCTTCTTATCGCATCTCCCAGTAAACCTGGATATTTTCGTGTTGTTGATGCTTTTTCTCGTATTGTACGATTGGGAGAAGGTTTAATAAATAACGGTTTTCTTAATACACAAGCTATGGATCGTGCGATTGAAGCATTAAAGATTTGTCATTTAAAGCTAAAACAAAGGCATATTAAGCGTTATCGCTTGATTGCAACGGAAGCTTGTCGTTCTGCAGAAAATGGTAGACATTTTATTCAGCGTGTTTTGGAGGAGACAGGTCTTGAATTGGAAATTGTTGATCGGCAAACAGAAGCGCGTTTTGCTGTTACAGGGTGTAGTACACTTGTTGAACCAAATACTGACGCAATTGTGCTTTTTGATATCGGAGGAGGATCATCAGAAATTGTGCTACTGGATGTTTCTCAAAAGCGTTCTTTTCGTTTAGCTCGACAAATTATCGCTTGGACTTCTCTTCCTGTTGGTGTTGTTACGCTTGCTGAACGTTTTGGAGGGAATGATATTAGCTTAGACGATTTTGAAAAAATGAAAAGCTATGTGCGAGGGTTATTAAATAATTTTTCAGATCGTCATAAATTAGGAGAGTTAGCACAAGGTTCGAAGTTTCATCTTTTGGGAACCTCCGGTACGGTTACGACTTTAGCAGGAATGTATCTTAATTTAGAGCGTTATGATAGGAAAAAAGTGGATGGCATTTGGATGAATGATGCAGACATTACACTTATGACACAACGCCTATTATCATGGGATATAGAAAAACGTGTCATAAGTCCTTTTATTGGACGCGAGAGAGCAGATTTAGTTTTAGCTGGTTGTGCAATTTTAGATGTTATTCGGGAAGTTTGGCCAAGTCAGCGTTTAAGAGTTGCTGATCGTGGATTAAGGGAAGGAATTTTGATAGAGCTGATGTTACGCGATGGAGTATGGTGTCGTCATAGAAAGAGCAGAGATTTCAAGCGTTAGAGAATTAAATATGGAGACAATGAATAACGATGAAAAAAACAACAAAAACACCAAGAGGTGGCTATGGAGGTTCAGGGTCACATGAATTATATCAGCGCGTAAAAAAGAAAGCAGGAACCATTAAAGCTTCATCACGACGATGGTTAGAGAGGCATCTGAATGATCCTTATGTCCATCAATCAAAAGTAGATGGTTATCGTTCGCGTGCGGCTTATAAACTCATTGAAATTAATGAGCGCTATAGGTTTTTGAAAAAAGGTCAAAAGGTTATTGATCTAGGAGCAGCACCTGGGGGCTGGTGTCAGGTGGTTGAGCGTATAGTAGGGTCAAGTGATGAGGATCCTAGCGTTATTGGTATTGATTATTTACATGTTGATCCATTACCTAGAGTTGCCATGTTGGAAATGGATTTTTTGCATACAGATGCACCGCAGAAATTAATTGAAACTTTAGGGACAAAACCGGATGTGGTTCTTTCTGATATGGCAGCGCCAACAACAGGTCATCGTCAGACGGATCATTTAAGAACGATTTATTTATGTGAAGTTGCGGCTGATTTTGCTCTTTCGGTTCTTAAGCCTGGGGGACATTTTTTAGCAAAGGCTTTTCAAGGAGGAGCAGAAAACACTCTTCTTACGATACTAAAACAGCATTTTAAAAAAGTCTATCATGTTAAACCACCCGCAAGCCGATCAGAATCAGTAGAGCTTTATCTTCTAGCACTTGAATTTAAGGGAAAAACAAAAATACAAGAATAGCGCCTTCTTTTAAGAAGACTTAACTTTACTTAACCTATTTAGATGTGATGATTTTTTTCTCAAAGAGTTATCGGCGATAGTGACAGTTTTTCTGTTATCAATGATGAAAAACTGGTAAAATTAATGTATTGCCTATAGAGGTAAAGAGATTGATTCCTCAGTGAGTGTTTCCAATGAAATTTCTTGATCAAGCTAAAGTTTATATTCGTTCTGGTAATGGAGGTTCTGGAGCAGTATCATTTCGTCGTGAAAAATTCATAGAATTTGGGGGGCCTGATGGAGGGAATGGAGGACGGGGTGGTGATGTTTGGGCTCTTGTTGTTGATGGGCTTAACACGCTGATTGATTATCGCTACCAACAGCATTTTAAAGCAAAAACAGGGGGGCATGGCAAGGGGCGTAATATGACGGGTGAGAAGGGTAATGATGTCATCCTTAAAGTTCCGGTTGGGACGCAAATTTTTGAAGAAGATAATACAACGTTAATCTGTGATTTAACGGAAGTGGGACAGCGCTATCGCCTTGCAAAAGGAGGGAATGGCGGTTTTGGCAATCTTCACTTTACAACATCGACAAATCGGGCACCGCGTCGTGCAAATCCAGGTTTGGCTGGAGAAGAGCGTGCAATATGGCTTCGTTTGAAGTTAATTGCTGATGCGGGGCTTGTTGGTTTACCAAATGCTGGAAAATCAACTTTTTTAGCTTCTGTAACGGCTGCAAAACCAAAAGTTGCAGATTATCCTTTTACCACTCTACATCCTCATCTTGGTGTTGTACGTATTGATGGTCGTGAATTTGTTTTGGCTGATATTCCAGGATTAATTGAAGGAGCGCATGAAGGTGTGGGAATTGGAGATCGTTTTTTAGGACATGTGGAACGTTGTCGCGTACTGCTTCATCTAATTTCTTCTCAAGAAGAAGATGTTGCAAAAGCATATCAAATTGTGCGTCATGAACTTGAGGCATATGGAAATAATCTAAGTGATAAAACTGAAATTGTTGCTTTAAGCCAGATAGATACGCTAACGATTGAAGAGCGTGAAGCTAAACGGGAAGCTTTGCAAAAAGTAACGGATCAACCTGTTATGATGTTTTCTGCGGTTAGCCGCGAAGGTTTAGAAAATGTGCTGCGTGCTGGTGCATATATTATTGAAATGTCACGCAAAGAGGAGATCAGTGGGGATAGCAAGGTTGATTGAGATGGCTGTTGGATCGCAAAAACTTACACACTATAAACGTATTGTGGTCAAGATTGGATCTGCCCTTTTGGTTGATCCTCAGGCAGGTTTACGGGTTGAGTGGCTTAAAAGCTTGATCAATGATGTTGTTGAATTGCATAAAAAAGGCGTAGAGATATTATTGGTGTCTTCAGGCGCTATTGCTTTAGGAAGGACATTGCTACAGCTTCCTAAGGGGACTTTGAAATTGGAAGAAAGTCAGGCATGTGCTGCTTTGGGGCAAATTGAGTTAGCAAAAACCTATGGTGATGCGCTTGCTCAACATGGGCTCAAAACAGGCCAAATTTTGCTCACTTTATTTGATACGGAGGAGCGAAGGCGTTATCTCAATGCACGTGCAACGATTGAGATGCTTTTATATTTGGGAGCTGTGCCTGTTATTAATGAGAATGATACTGTTGCAACAACTGAAATTCGTTATGGTGATAATGATCGTTTAGCTGCACGTGTGGCAACAATGGTGAGGGCAGATCTTTTAATACTTTTATCCGATATTGATGGTCTTTATACAAAGTCTCCCCATAGTGATCCTACGGCTGAATTTATACCTTTTGTTGCATCCATTACGCATGATATCGAAAAAATGGCAGATGTTGCTGCTTCAGAGTTTTCACGGGGAGGAATGAAGACTAAGCTTGAAGCCGGAAAAATAGCTAATGCTGCTGGAACGGCGATGATTATCACCTCAGGCAAGCGTATGAATCCCCTTGCTGCAATTGACAAAGGTGAACGCAAGAGTTTTTTTGCGGCAAGTAAGAAATCTGTCAATGCTTGGAAAACATGGATTTCTGGTCATTTAGATCCATCTGGTGTTTTGACGATTGATCAAGGAGCCATTAGGGCTCTTGAATCAGGAAAATCATTATTAGCTGCAGGGGTTATTGGCGTTGAGGGAAATTTCCAGCGTGGGGATACGGTTGCAATTATTGGTACAGATGGAGTTGAGATTGCGCGTGGACTTGTAAGCTATGACAAAGATGAGGCTGTACGCATTATAGGACATAAAAGTAAAGAAATCGAAGCTATTCTTGGGTATGAGGCGCGCTCTGCTATGGTGCATCGTAATGATATGATTGTACGTTGCTTGACCAATACTGTTTAAAAAAGTTACTTTTGTTTTTATTGTTTTGGCAGAGTGGATGTTACGATGACTTTAGAAGAACAAATGAAAGATATGGGACAAAAAGCACGCTATGCCGCTGCAGCGTTGGCCGTTGCTTCTTCTGAGCAAAAGAACAATGCATTAGAAATGATCGCTTTAAGTCTAGAGGCTCAGTCAGATGAAATTTTACGGGCGAATTGTCAAGATTTAGAGAATGCTGCTCAGAATAATTTGAAAGCTGCAATGATTGATCGGCTAAAATTAGATGATTTGCGTTTACGTGCAATGATAGATAGTGTTCGCCAAGTTACTCGTTTATCTGATCCTGTTGGGCAAGTGATGGATGAATGGACGCGTCCAAATGGGCTTCATATAAGTCGTGTACGAACACCTCTTGGTGTGATTGGCATTATTTATGAAAGTCGTCCAAATGTTACAGTTGATGCGAGTGCTTTGTGCTTAAAAGCTGGCAATGCTGCGATTTTGCGCGGTGGTTCGGATAGCTTTCATTCTTCTCATGCTCTTCATTTAGCTTTGGTACAAGGTTTAGAGCGCTCTGGTTTACCTAAAGATGCCATCCAAATGGTTGGAACGACAGATCGTGCTGCCGTTGGGGAAATGCTCAAAGGATTGGATGGAGCGATTGATGTGATCGTACCACGTGGTGGAAAGAGCCTTGTTGCCCGCGTTCAGTCTGATGCACGTGTTCCAATTTTTGCTCATTTGGAGGGACTTTGTCATATTTATATTGATAAATCGGCAGATTTAGATATGGCACGCAATATTGTTTTAAATGCAAAGCTGCGGCGAACAGGGATATGCGGTGCTGTTGAGACAGTTCTCATTGACGGCCAAGCATTAAAAAAATTTCTTCCTGTTTTAACTGCTTTACAGGAAAAGGGGTGTGAAATTCGTGCCACAGAAGATATTGTTTTTCTTATGCCAGATGTCAAATTAGCTTCTGAAGAAGATTGGTCGCATGAATATCTTGATGCTATTCTTTCTGTTAAAACGGTTGAGGGTGTTGAGGGAGCCATTTCTCATATCAAGCGTTATTCATCAGGACATACGGAATCGATTATTGCTGAGGATTTAGAAGTGGTGAAGAATTTTTTTAATCATTTAGATTCAGCTATTTTATTACACAATGCATCTACACAATTTGCTGATGGAGGTGAATTTGGTTTTGGAATGGAAATTGGTATCGCAACAGGAAAAATGCATGCACGTGGTCCCATAGGTGTTGAACAGCTAACATCATTTCAATATCACGTTAAAGGAAATGGTCAGGTTAGAGCTTGAGAACACCATTTTTTCCATGGAAAAATTGTATGCCACATGTTGAAAGATCTAATGTTGTGGGTCTTTTTGGTGGTTCCTTTAATCCACCGCATGCGGGGCATCTTCTTGTTGCAAAAATTGCCATTCGGCGTTTGCATCTTGATCAGTTATGGTGGATGATCTCTCCAGGAAATCCTTTAAAGGATTGTACACAGTTACCCTCTTTAGAGGAGAGAATGCAATTAAGTTTTAAACTTATTGACCATCCAAAAATTCGCTTAACAGGTTTTGAACAGGCTATAGGGAGCAAAGTATCAGTAGATACGATTTTTCATATTCTTACTCATTACAGTGGCGTAAATTTTGTATGGATTATGGGGGCAGATAGTTTTGCGACGATACATCATTGGTATCGATGGCATGATATCGTCTCTATGCTTCCTATTGCGATTATTGATCGTCCTTTAGGCAATCGGTCAGCACTTTCCTCTCCTATGGCACATATTTATCGCCGTTTTCGTTTGGATGAGAGAGAAAGTAAGCGATTACCTTTTATCAAGCCACCAGTTTGGACTTATTTGCATGGACCTTTATCTTTTCAATCTTCAACAAACCTTCGTTTGAAGAAGAATGATTTTTCTTGAACATTTCATAAGATTCTGCTTCTCTTTAGAGAAGTCTCTTTTTTAGATTCCACAACGATAAGAAAGGATATTGATCTGAAAAACGTTGCACACAAACACTCTTACGATATTATGCCTTCAAAAGAAAAAAAAGTTTTTTCTGTTAGTGAGAGTCTTGAAGTTATTCTCAAGAGTTTAGAAGATACAAAAGCAGAAGATATTGTTGCTATTGATATTCGAGGGAAGTCATCTTTGGCTGATTATATGGTCATAGCTTCAGCAAATTCGCAGCGTCATGTATCGTCTGTTGCTGATCATTTATTGCATACTTGGAAAGATAGTGGGCAGGGGCTTGCGCGTGTAGAAGGGCTTGCTGGAGGTGACTGGGTATTGATTGATACAGGTGATATTATCGTTCATCTTTTTCGTCCAGAAATTCGTCTTTTTTATAATTTAGAAAAAATATGGATGACGCCGGATTTAAACGATACGGCTTTGCTTCTCTTCGGAGAGCATTAAAATGCAAATTTCTATTTTTGCGGTTGGTCGTATGAAAAGTGGGGCGGAGCAAAAATTAGTTCAGCATTATTTGGATCGTTTTTCTAAAATTTCTGGAGATGTAGGCTTTCATTTAAAAAAGTTACAAGAGATACCAGAAAGTCGTGCTCAAACAGTTTATCAACGTATGGAGGAAGAGGGGAGAAAACTTATTGAATTTTTACCTGAAAAATGTCGATTAATTGTGTTAGATGAGCGTGGAGAATCGATTTCGTCAATTTCTTTTTCTGAAAAATTGAGGTGTTATCGTGATGAGGGCATTCGAGATGTCGTCATTGCTTTGGGAGGACCTGATGGGCATAATGAACAAATAAGGAAGCGTGCTGATTTTCTTTTATCTTTTGGTTTGATGACGTGGCCACATCAAATTGCACGTATTCTTCTTACAGAACAACTTTACCGCGCTGTAACAATTGAAAATCATCATCCGTATCATCGTTTTTAATATTTTTGTTCAATTTTTAGCACTTATTTATATGTTTATTAATATTGTTTTAGCTGACACCATTTAAAGCATCTCTAATGTATACGATGAGGTGTCATGGTTTTTGCAAATGAAAAAGCTTCTTCATAGAAAGATGCTATATTTATATGAGGAGTGCGTCATATTTGTCATTCTGCTCTTGAGTATATTTTTTTGCTTTTCTGTATCGCATGCGGAAGATACAATGAGGAGTACGGAAGTCCATAAAGAATTAGGAGAAATTCGCCAAAATATTTCACTTTCGCGTGAGCGTGTTGCTTTTCTTATGCATCAAGTTGAGCATTTAAAAAAAGATCAACGTGTTTTGAGTGATGCACTCATAAAGGCGGCTAAAGAAGAACGTATAGTAGCAGATGATATTGCTAAAAGGGAAGAAAAGCTTAAAAAAATGATAGAAAAGCGGGTACAAGTCTATCAAAGTTTAAAAAATCGTCGTGCTGAATTTGCGGAAGTTCTTGCACTTTTGGAGCGTATGGGATTGAATCCGCCTCCTGCTCTTATGATACAGCCAGAGAACGCGTTGGCTTCTATACGTAGTTCCGTTTTATTAGGTACTGTTATTCCTCAGATGCAAGAGAAAACGCGAGATTTAACAGAAAAACTCAAGGAGTTGACCAATTTGAGTAATTCCATTACTACGGAATATAAGGCATTAAAGACAAAACTGCAAAATCAAGCAGAGCAGCGAAAACGTCTAGAGCTTTTATTAGACCAAAAAAACAAACTACAAAAAAAATCAGAAAAAGAACTTACAGAACAGCAACAAAAAAATATTGCTCTTGCTAAAAAAGCGCAGTCTTTGGAAGAATTGATTTTAGAGCTCGACCGCCAGTCAAAATTTAGCTCTGATGCATCAGTACAGGTAAGGAAAAGTTTGCAATTGTTAGAACAGTCCAATTTTGAAAGCCGAAAAGGTTCTTTACTTTTTCCTGTTTCAGGAAAAAGAATACGTCACTCTAATAAAAGTTCGCAGATTACGCGCTTTGGTGAAACGATAGAAACAGAGTCAGGAGCTGTTGTTATATCACCTGTAGATGCTTTTGTTGCTTTTGCTGGGCCATTTCGTTCTTACGGACATTTAATCATTCTCAATGTTGGAAATGGTTATCATATCATTCTTACTGGAATGTCGAGAATTAATGTAAAACAGGGGCAGTTTGTTCTTTCAGGTGAGCCTCTGGGTATAATGGAGATGCAATTTATTTCAAACAGTGTTGCATTGGATATAGGAAAAACTTCTCCAATGCTTTACATTGAGTTTAGAAAGCAGGGAAAACCTGTAAATCCAACTCCTTGGTGGCAGACTGAAAAAATAAGAAGGAGCCAAAATGATTCGTAAAGTTATTCTTTTGGTCGCTGGGGTATTGCTCGGCGCCTGTTCAATGATTATGGTGCAGTCTGTTGCTGCGAATAATGAAGATAATGCATATAAAAAGCTAGCTATATTTGGCGATGTTTTTGAGCGTGTGCGTATGCAATACGTTACAGTTCCAGATGATAAAAAGCTTATTGAAAACGCTATCAATGGCATGCTCACATCACTGGACCCTCATTCATCTTATTTGAATGCTGAAGAAGCCAAGGATATGCGGGATTCTACGAAAGGAGAGTTCGGAGGTCTTGGTATTGAGGTCACTATGGAAAAAAACTTAATTAAAGTTGTTTCACCAATGGATGATACTCCCGCTTCAAAAGCAGGTATTCTAGCAGGAGACCTTATTTCAAAAATTGATGATGTACAAACGAATGGTCAAACATTGAATGAAGCTGTTAATAAGATGCGAGGTGCTCCTGGAACACCAATTACCTTAACAATTATTCGTTCTGGCGTTGATAAGCCATTTGAAGTGAAGATTGTTCGTGATATTATCAAAGTAAAAGCGGTGAAATATCGGGTTGAGGGTGATATTGGATATTTAAGAGTTATCCAGTTTTCTGAACAGACATTAAATAATCTTCTAGCGGCAATTAAAGATATCCAATCTAAAATTCCTGAAGATAAGCTAAAAGGTTACGTCCTTGATTTGCGGCTTAATCCGGGTGGGCTTTTAGATCAAGCTGTTAATGTTTCGAGTGCTTTTCTCAATAAGGGTGAAATTGTGTCGACTCGTGGGCGCAAAAAGAGTGATGTGACAAGATTTGATGCGAAGCCAGGTGATGTCATCAATGGAAAACCGCTCATTGTTCTTATTAATGGTGGTTCAGCAAGTGCTTCTGAAATTGTTGCGGGTGCATTGCAAGATCATCGTCGTGCAACAATTTTAGGGACGCAGTCTTTTGGTAAAGGATCTGTTCAAACAATTATTCCTTTGGGTGAAAATGGGGCTTTACGCTTAACAACAGCACTTTATTACACGCCATCAGGCACTTCTATTCAAGGAACAGGGATTACGCCTGATATTATTGTAGAGCAACCACTCCCTGAAAAATATAAAGGTTATGATGTAAAAGTTGGTGAGTCTGCATTAAAAGGACATATCAAAGGAAAACGAGAAAGTAATAAAGGATCTGGTTCAGCTGCTTTTGTTCCCAAAGACCCTAAAGATGATATTCAATTGAATGAGGCCTATAAACTGTTACGAGGTGAAATGTCAAATGCAGCATTTCCACCAGATCCCAATAAGGATGTATTAAAGTGAGAATTGATATCTATAGCTTGCGATTTTGAGGAATATTAAATGGATGCAGGTATTAATTTGAAGATTCTTCCATATCGCAAATGTGTTGGGATTGTTATCTTTAATCATGAGGGTAAAGTGTGGGTTGGGCGTCGTTTAATGATGCCCATTCATGCAGATATTGAAATATCTCATCGTTGGCAGCTTCCTCAAGGAGGGATTGATGAAAATGAAAAACCATTAGATGCAGCATATCGTGAACTTTATGAAGAAACGGGTATTCGATCTGTGAAGTTGATTAAAGAAGCACAAAATTGGTTCCATTATGATTTTCCACAAGAACTTATTGGGTGCACATTAACAAATAAATATCGTGGGCAAATACAAAAATGGTTTGCTTTCCAGTTTACAGGAAAGCTTTCTGAAATTGCGATTAATCCGCCACCAGATGGCAATAAAGCGGAATTCGATCAATGGAAATGGATTGATCTAGAAACCCTTCCGTTGATTGCTGTTTCTTTTAAAAAGCACGTTTATACGAAAGTTGTCAGCGAATTTCGAGGTAGCCTTAGACCATTATAAAAGCTATATGATTACGAGAAAGCTTTTTTTATTAAGATGCTTTATATTATAATAAATAATAAACATGTTTATCTTTTATGTAAAGAACAGGAATATAAAATGAAAAAGTTATTTAATTTACTTATAGTTTTTACTCTCTTGAGTATTTCATCTGTTGCATTTGCAACAAGTTCAAAGCCTCCTGCATCAAAAGATGCGGCAGCGACATTGCCAAATGGAGCTTCTTCTTTGACTGAAACCTACGGTTTGTGGACTATTAACTGTGGTATACAAGAAGGGAAAAGAATTTGTTTTATGCACCGTCAAGAAGTGAATGAGCAGGGGCGTGTTGTTGTGGCTATGGGCCTTACTCTCGATGCTGAGGGTGTTGTATCTGGTAATTTAACAGTTCCTTTTGGCATTTTGGTTTCTAAGCCTGTTCGTTTACAAGTTGATGAGGGAAAAGCTGTTATCGAAACCGGTATCCGGACTTGTGTACCAGCAGGTTGTGTGGTTCCTGTCGTTTTTGACAAAAATCACGTAGCAGCTTTACGTTCTGGAAAACAGTTAAAGTTGGCGATGACAATTGCTGCTGCAGGTGAACCAGCTTTGAATGATTTATTTGTTCAGCTAGATGGTTTTAGTAGTGCTCTTAATCGTTTGACTGCTTTGCAGAAATAATTTTAAAACTAGAAGCGGCCTTTAAAAGGCCGTTTTTAGTTTGTTTGTTTTTTATAATTAATAATGAAAACGATGAGATTTAAGATTAATCCTATAAGGGATATTCAGATTTTTTGCCGTTTCTTCTATTTTATGTGCTATTTTTAATTTTGATATTTGTTTTCTAACTGCATCGTCATTAAATAGAGAGATGAAGAATTTAGATGTCTGGTTTTTATTCAAGAAAAAAGAGTATTGAAATATAAAACCATTTTTTGATACACAGACCTGCTTTAATGAAGGTTTTCTATACGCTCTTCTGTTGCCTTGATTGAAAGGGATGACGCATGATTTATGCATTGCTTCGAACGATTGATTTGATTTTTGAGATTTATATTGATATTTTAATCGCTAGTGTCATTTTTTCTTGGCTTTATGTCTTTAATATCATAAATTCACGCAATCGCTTTGTTGTTTTGATAGGAAGCTTTCTATATCGTTTTACAAATCCCGTTCTAAGCCGTATCCGGAAAATTTTACCAAATTTGGGAACGATTGATATTTCACCTATTGTAGTTTTCATTATTATTTATTTTATTCGTGTTTTCATGTGGCGCGTTTACGCAAACATATATGTATAGAAATATTACTTGAGGCGAATACATGTTTTATCAAGTTGATAAAAATAACTTGATTTTGTTTGTATATCTCATTCCCAAATCATCCGTTGACAAAATAATAGGGATTGAATGTAGGGATGGTGAAAAACAATATCTGGTTATACGCCTTCGTGCTGTTCCTGAAGATGGAAAAGCGAATAAAGCTCTCATTAAATTTCTTGCGAAGCAGTGGAAGATTTCAGCTTCTTCTATTTCTCTGAAAAGCGGCGCAACATCTCGCTACAAACAACTTTACTTTTCGACACATTTAGAAGAATTACAGCAGATATGGCAATCCTTTAGAGATTGCATCTCGTAGAAAAAATAAAGAATAAAGCCTATTTTTAAATAGGCTTTATTCTATTAAAATCGTTATATTTTTTTATTGCGCTCAACAGCTTGCTTAATTAATTCATGCGCAAAGTTTTTATCACGCCATCCTTCAATTTTAGCCCATTTTCCAGGTTCCAGATCTTTGTAATGCTTGAAGAAATGTTCAATTTGTTTGAGTGTAATCTCGGGCAGGTCTGTATAGTCATGAATATTGATATAGCGTTTTGTTAATTTTGTAGTGGGAATGGCAATAATTTTTTCATCTTTACCACCATCATCTTCCATCATTAGAGCTCCGATGGGGCGAACATTGATAACACAACCAGGCATAAGTGGACGGGTATTACAGATAAGGACATCAATAGGATCACCATCATCCGAAAGCGTATGAGGGACAAAACCGTAATTTCCAGGATAAACCATTGATGTATGAAGAAAACGGTCAACAAATAATGCACCCGACTTTTTATCCATCTCATATTTTATTGGTTGCCCACCAAGGGAGACTTCCACAATAACGTTAATATCTTCTGGTGGATTTTTGCCTACGGGTATTTCCTTAATATTCATAGAGACATCCTTTCTGGAATATAGTGAGGCTCAATACAATTAAATATTTTACCAAAGAGATTATGAAATTAACTTGAAATTGATGTACGTGTTTTTTCAAAACGTTTACGTTCATTAGGATCAAGATAGAGTTTGCGGAGACGAATATTTTTAGGGGTTACTTCCACAAGTTCATCATCTTGTATCCACGATAAGGCGCGTTCTAATGTCATTTTAATGGGAGGCGTTAACTTTACGGCCTCATCTTTTCCAGAAGCGCGCATATTGGTGAGTTTTTTCCCTTTTAAGACATTGACTTCTAAGTCATTATCTCGTGAGTGGATGCCAATAATCATACCTTGATAGACTTTCACACCCGCATCGATGATCATAGGTCCACGATCTTCAAGATTAAAAAGAGCATAAGCGACAGATTCACCGTTGTCATTTGAAATCATAACACCATTAACACGACCAGCAATGTCTCCTTTATAAGGTTCATAAGCATGGAAAAGGCGATTCATAATTGCTGTACCACGTGTGTCCGTTAAAAGTTCAGATTGATAACCAATGAGTCCTCGGGTTGGTGCATAAAAGACAAGGCGGACACGATTACCTCCAGAAGGACGTAATTCCACCATTTCGCCTTTACGTTCAGACATTTTTTGTACAACAGTACCGGAATATTCTTCATCAACATCGATAACAACTTCTTCGATTGGCTCAAGAGTTATTCCATTTTCATCTTTTTGCATAACAACACGTGGGCGTGAAACACTAAGTTCAAATCCTTCACGGCGCATATTTTCAATGAGAACTGCAAGCTGTAATTCTCCTCGTCCTGAAACGTAGAAAGAATCTTTATCGGCTGATTCTTCAATTTTAAGAGCGACATTGCCTTCTGCTTCTTTTAACAATCGGTCTCGAATGACACGACTTGTTACTTTATCGCCTTCAGTTCCAGCAAGGGGACTATCGTTGACGAGAAAACTCATAGTAACAGTAGGAGGATCAATTGGTTGGGCAGTAAGGGGTTCATTGACAGTAGGGTCACAGAAAGTATCAGCAACGGTACCTTTTTGTAGACCTGCAATCGCAACAATATCACCAGCACTTCCTTCTTCAATAGGTTGCCGTTCTAAGCCACGAAATGCTAAAATTTTTGAAATACGCCCAGTTTCTAAAAGTTTTCCATCTTGTCCAAGAACCTTGACATTTTGATTGGGTTTTAGAGAGCCAGAATGAATCCGTCCTGTAATAATTCGTCCCAAAAACGGATCCGCTTCAAGAATAGTTCCAATCATGCGAAACGGTCCTTCTGCTACACTAGGAGAAGGGACATGCTGCGTCACAAGATCAAATAAAGGACCTAATCCCTGATCTTTTGGTCCCTCTGGGGCTTCAGCCATCCATCCATCGCGTCCAGATCCATAAAGAATAGGAAAATCAAGCTGTTCATCGGTTGCGTCAAGAGCAGCGAAAAGGTCAAAAACCTCATTAATGACTTCATCAACGCGTGCATCCGGTCGGTCAATTTTATTAATAGCAACAATAGGGCGCAATCCTACTTTCAATGCTTTGCCAACGACAAATTTTGTTTGTGGCATTGGTCCTTCAGCAGCATCAACAAGTACAATGGCTCCATCAACCATATTGAGGATGCGTTCAACTTCTCCACCAAAGTCAGCGTGTCCTGGTGTATCAACAATATTAATTCGAGTATCTTTCCAAACAACAGATGTCACTTTCGCTAGGATTGTAATTCCGCGTTCTTTCTCAATATCGTTTGAATCCATCATACGTTCGCTTGTACGCTGATTATCACGGAAGTTTCCTGATTGCTTGAGAAGCCCGTCTACAAGCGTTGTTTTCCCATGGTCAACGTGGGCAATGATGGCAATGTTACGCAATTGCATAAATTTTCTTCTTTTCGTTTAATGAAATTTCATTTGAGGCAAAGTCTTTACATTCTTTGCCTGACTATTAAAAAACCTTTTACATGTTTTTTTATAATTTTGGAAGATGGAGGCAATATTTTTATGGCAAAACTATTTATCCAAGTCTTTAAGGCTCTATTGAGCTTCAATTTCTGAAGCTTCGTAAAAGTTTTTTATAGTACGTATGTTCTATTCTCGAGCTAAAAATTATCCCAAAAATCACAGTCAATTTGATTTTTATCAATATGACACAAGAAATTTATATGAATTCTTGTAAGAGTAAGTAAGTATAAAGCTAGCGATATTGTTGTTGTTGTTGTTTTGCAAAGAGATTGATAAAAATCCGGAATATCTCTTAATCCATAGCCAATTTATTGACAACTTTACAATATTTTTATTCTAAATAAAGCTTTTTCTTATTCCATAACTTGTCAATCAAAATCCAGATCTAATGCAACCGTGTATTTGAGGTAAATATTGAGACGATTAAGAATTTTATAAGAAGTTCTAGCTTTTGTATGCCAGATTAGGGCAAGAGTTATATCTGTTTGATTTATTTATGAACTCGGAATACAGTCTTATTTAGAAAGAATATGAAGGCATCCAAAGAAAATTCCCATCTTTGCCGTTAATCCAATTTATGATTTCAAAAGCATCTAAAGTAATATCTTTTAAACCATGGAGATAGTGCATTGCCTTACACTTTTGTTAATTGCACTCTCTAATAGGAGTATGCTTTTCATGCCAAACAGAACACTTTAAACAGAATATACTTTTTGTTGCATATTCATGTACTTAAGAGAGATTACTTAACGTACACTACATCCATTCCATGATAGGGCTCATAAATGATATAACATACGCGAATAGTATACTATTAACGCCTTTGTGAAGAAATATAAAGCCTGTTGAGTATCATCATTATTATTCTTTCTCAGCTGTCAATATTGCGCCAGTTTTTGATACGAGAGAGGATATAAGAAGTATTTTATTTTTTCTTGAATAGTTTTTAGCCATACACCGATCTCGTTTGTGACTGGCAAGAAGATGACTTTAATCGATTTAATATGAGAAGCTTTATGATGAGGTAAAATTACGTTATTCGGAGCTGTTATTCAAAAAAATAATAAATTATCTATAGAGCGGTGTGCTAGAAAATAAATAATAAAGCTTATTCTCTTATGGAAAGAATCTTAGGTTACATGACAAGATTTTTCCATAAGTAAGAGTTTTTACTTTACATGTTTAAAGAAGAGTTCCTGACAAAATGAGAGAAGCTACAGAAAAGTAGATTATAATGCCCATGACATCTACTAAAGTTGCCACAAAAGGAGCAGAAGCACTTGCTGGATCAAATTTTAAACCTTTAAGAATAAAAGGCAACATAGATCCAGAAAGAGAACCAAAGGTAACGATTCCAACTAAAGCTGTACCCACTGTTGTCGAAATAGCAATCCAATGTTGGCCATAGTCGTAGATACCTAGTTTTTGCCAAAGAGCAATGCGCGTAACACCAATAATTCCTAGTAAGAGACCAAGGGATAGTCCTGTTGGAATTTCACGAATGATCACTTTCCACCAGTCTTTCAACGTGAGTTCACGTAAAGCCAATGCACGTATAATAAGGGATGTAGCCTGTGAGCCGGAATTTCCTCCTGAGCTCATAATGAGAGGTATGAACAGTGTAAGAATAATCGCTTTTTCGAGTTCTGTTTCGAAATGTTGCATAGCGCTTGCTGTCAGCATTTCACCGATAAAGAGTAAAGCGAGCCAGCCTCCGCGTTTTTTCATCATTTCAGGAAACTTAATTTGCATATAGGGCTTATTAAGTGCTTCCATACCCCCAAATTTATAGGCATCTTCATTCATTTCATCGACCATAGTATCAAGCACGTCATCAACGGTTACAATGCCAATGACATGGTTACTTTCATCAACTACAGGCACAGAGAGAAGATCATGGCGCTGGAAAAGGCGTGCGATATCTTCATGATGTGTGAAAGGTGATATTGTAATGGGCGAGTCATGGGTAGGGACATTAAGAATTTGTTCATCAGGTGAGGCAAGAATAAGGTTACGCAGGGAAACAGCTTTGAGAAGAGTACCTGTTTTGGGGTCAATTACATAGCTGGTATAAACTGTTTCACGTGTTCGCTCGACCTCACGAATGTGATCCAAAGTTTTTTGTATGGTCCAGTTTGAAGGAACGGCTATAAACTCTGTTGTCATCAGTGCTCCTGCTGTATGATCAGGATAACTGGTGAGTTTTTTAAGTTCAGCGCGCGTTAAGGGGTTAAGCAAGGCATAAAGTCGTGTACGGGTTTTCTTATTCATTTCTTGAAAGACGTCTGCAGCAGCATCAGCAGACATGCCGTCAAGAATTTCAACAGCACGATTTATAGGGAGAAGTTCTAGGATGGCAGCAGGTTGCTCAAGCTCTGGTTTATCAAAAAGTTCGATAACATAATCAAGAGGCAGAAGACTAAGAATAGTTACACGTTCCATGATATCGAGCTCATTGATGATATCAATAGAGTCTGCAAAATGCTGGTTCTTTAACTTTTCAGCGAGAGCTTCAGGAGAAAAATTTTTGAAGTCGAAGGCCGTTTTGATTTCAGTCATGATAAAGTACCTCCTGAAGAGTTGGAGAGTTGTAAATCTAGATAATAGATGAGATAAAAACAAAAGTTTATGGAAGATTTAAAAAAACTCCCCAGCTATATTCCCAATTGTTAATATTTGAAGTAAAGTCAAGGGTAAATTGTAAGTTATAAACAAGTTTCTGAATCACTAAAACGAGAATACAGCTTAATTTGAGGATAATATAAAAACGTAAATGTAAAAATCAGTTCTGATTTTACCATCATTTCTTTAATGCAGTTTGCGATTTTCAAAAGAATCTACAGCAATATTTTATAAAGAGTGGAGATTATGCTTTTCTCCAAGTGTTTTTGTTAATATGCAATTCTATTGTGATGTGCGAGCGAATAATCTTTATTGCTTCAATATAATATGGTTTGAATGAAAGAACTTTACGATTTTCAGGTTTTTTATTCAATAGCGTTTTGAAAGGTAGTTTTGAAACTCACGAAATAGTTTTAGTATGTTATCAATTTGTGTCGTAAAGATAATTGTTACAGTTTAAATTTATAATGGAGACATAAAGTATTATGACAAAAGCAGCAGTGCTGGACTGGAAGGGATTTTCAGGTCTTCCTGATTTTTCTTCTATAAGTGACGAAGATTTTAAACCCGCTTTTGAACAGGCACTTCAAGAAGCAGAAGAAGAACTAGAGGCAATTGCGATGGTGCAAGAACCACCAACGCTTGAGAATTTTTTGCAGCCTTTTGAGCTTTGCGGCAAAGCGCTTGATCGTGTCTGTTCAATATTTTTCTTACGCACCAGTGCTCATACGAATGTATTAATTCAACAGCTAGAGCAAGAGTTCGTTGTAAAACTTTCTCGTTATTCTTCAAAAATGATGATGGATGCGCGGATATTTGCGAAAATAGATGTACTTTATAAACAGTCGCAGCTGGGCACATTTGAGAGTGAAACAACACGTGTTCTTGAATTATGGTGGAAAAAGTTTGTTTGTCATGGGGCAAAACTCGATGAAAAAGCTAAGAAACGGCTTTTGGAAATTAATGAAAGACTTGCTTTTTTAAATGCTACTTTTGGACAAAATGTCTTAAATGATGAAGCTGAATGGATTCTGTTTTTAAAACAAACAGACTTATCTGGTTTACCGCAAGATCTCATTGCTTCAATGAAGGAAATTGCGTGTGAAAGAGGCAATGAAGAAGCGTATGCATTAACACTAGCACGTTCGATTGTTGAACCTTTTTTAAAATTCTCTGATCGTCGTGATTTGCGTGAGGTTGCATTCCAAGCTTGGGCTAAACGTGGTGAAAATAATAACAAGAATGATAATAAAACAATTATTGTAGAGATTGTTGCGCTTCGAGATGAGCAGGCTAAATTATTGGGATATAAATCTTTCGCAGATTTGAAGCTCGATAATACTATGGCTAAAAGTGTTGATTCCGTTATGGATTTGCTTATGCCTGTATGGAAGCGCGCAAGAGCGAAAGCTTCTACTGAGCAAATTGACTTACAAAATTTTGCCAACAATCAGGGCAGCAATGAATCTTTAGCTGCTTGGGATTGGCGTTATTATGCTGAAAGACTTCGCACTGAAAAACTTTCTTTCGATAGCGCTGAGATTAAATATTATTTTCAGCTTGATCTTATGATTAAAGCGGCTTTTGGGGTAGCCGAAAAACTCTTTAGCATTACATTTGAAGAAAAAAACGCTGTTACACTTTGGCATCCTGATGCACGTTTGTGGGAAGTAAAAAAGTCTGATGGAAGTCTACTTGGGCATTTTATTGGTGATTATTTTGCGCGTTCTTCAAAACGCTCCGGTGCGTGGATGAGTAGTTTGCAATCACAACATAAATTGGATGGCGGACAAAAGCCTATTATCTACAATGTTTGTAATTTTGCTAAACCACCTAAAGGGGAAGTTGCTCTTTTATCACTTGATGATGCACGTACGCTTTTCCACGAATTTGGACATGCATTGCATGGTTTGCTTTCTGATGTCACATGGCCATCTGTGTCGGGAACATCTGTTTCACGTGATTTTGTTGAGCTACCTTCTCAACTTTACGAACATTGGTTAACAGTACCAGAGATATTAAAATCTTATGCTATACATACAAAAACAGGTCATCCTATGCCACAAGAGTTGATAGATAAAGTCTTAGTAGCACAGACATTTAATGCAGGATTTTCTGCCGTTGAATTTATCTCATCAGCTTTAGTGGATATGGCTTTTCATCAAGGCGAAACAGTCACTGATCCAACAGTGTTTGAACGCCAAGAATTAGAAAAGCTGCAAATGCCTGATACAATTATTATGCGTCATCGTCCCCCACATTTTATGCACGTGTTTGCGGGAGATGGTTATGCATCTGGTTACTATTCTTATATGTGGTCGGAAGTGCTTGATGCTGATGCTTTTCAAGCTTTTGAAGAAACGGGAGATGTTTTTAATTCAGAGCTTGCTGATAAGTTGAAACGTTTTATTTACTCCGCTGGAGGAAGTCGTGATCCAGAGGAGCTTTATAAAGCTTTTCGGGGACGAATGCCTTTACCAGAGGCAATGATTAACAAACGTGGACTATAAGATATAACGGTATGGTTAACACCATGCCGTTTTCATATTATTCGAAAGGTACAGTTGCGATTTATGCAAATTTTCTCTTCATTATAGCTCTGTAAACAGAGTTTTTTATCTTATTCGCTTTTTGTTTATAGAGGAAAATAGATTTTGTATTTTAAATAGACATTATGGGAAAGAAAAATTATCAGCTCGATCTTTTTGATGCCCATTTGGTGGAAACCATGATTTTTTTATAAAACTTGACTTTCTTTTGCCTAAAAGGTGAGTGTTTTTTTGTACCATATCATCGAGGCTCATTGGAAGCTGACGCATAATTTTACTCCGCTCTTGATTCTCTGATTCTTGTATAAGTTTTTGAATAGCTTTATCGGTTGAGTATGAATTTTCATGAGAAAAGGCGTGAAAATTTAAAATATTTTTCAATGGTTTTTCTAAATAAGAGGCAATTTTTTTCTTTCCTTCAGGGGTGAAATGCATGCCATTATTGGTGCGTAATTTGGTTGTTTTTCCATTAATATCATAGCCTGAAAAAGAAAAAATTCCTTCTTCATCACTAAAGCCGCTCCAGATATCGAGAAAATACCCTCCTGCTGTTTCTGTTTCTTGTTTATAGAGCGCATTAAAAATTTTCATTTTTTGTGTCAAAAGGTCATTTCCAAAAGAAGGTTGACCTATCCATATCCATGATTTTCCAGAGGCGTGAAGACTTTCAGTAATTTCGATAATTCTTTGTTTGTAGATGCGTATCCATTCTGACTGATCTGTGTTAATCATGTTATGAGAGACTGTGATGGGTTGATTATCATTTGCACCGATCATCATGATAATAACATCGGGGCTATTTTGGTCAATGAGTTTAGAAATATTGCTTTGCCAAGAATAATAATCCGTTCGAACTAAGCCGGAAGCTGGTATTGTGTTGTTCATGATAA
Organism: Bartonella sp. AA97HXZ; assembly: GCF_042196985.1. Classification (NCBI taxonomy): domain Bacteria; kingdom Pseudomonadati; phylum Pseudomonadota; class Alphaproteobacteria; order Hyphomicrobiales; family Bartonellaceae; genus Bartonella; species Bartonella sp. AA97HXZ. Next base: position 25,983 of record NZ_JBHIRC010000005.1, read on the forward strand.
CGATATCGCTATTATTTATAAAAAACTTTTTAAGTGCATCGGCAACAGCGGAGGCTGCAAAATCCCCTACAACAAGAATGCGTTTTGCATTCTCATTTTTTAGCTTTTGTATGTTTTTTTGTGTTACGATTTTTTTTTGCGGCTTGTCTATTTTTTGTTCTATAATTTGCGGTGGCTGCTGTGTCTGTTTGTTTTGTTGTGATAACCATTTGAAGAAGTTCGTTGCTTTACTTGGAGATGGCTGTAAGATCCCCACAATAGAAAGTGAAAACAGCAATAATGTCAAGTATATCAGGCGAAAAGAAGACAAAACCTTAGTCTCCATTATTGTTTGCGAAGGATAAAAAGCACTTGAGATGATGGATATCCATTTTCTTTTAGACCGTAATGCAGCTGAAAAGCTTTGATTGCTTTGCGAGAGGCTGTTCCGATTTGTCCATCAATATCTCCTTTATAATATCCCAATGCACTTAAGCGAGATTGCAGTTCTTTGCACTCTTGGAAGGTAATAGGCTGAAAAGGTCTTTGCCAATCATGCACTAATCCAAGATGTCCAGCAATACGATCAGCAAGAAGGGAAACAGCAAACGCATAACGATCTGCATTATTATAATGTTTCAGAACAAAGAAATTTTTTGTGACTAAAAATATAGGTCCTTTTGCTCCATCTGGATATTTTAATATTGCTTGTTCAGCTGATGTAGGAAGAGGGTGCCCATTTGCGTGTTTTACACCTAATTTTTTCCATTGTTCAAAGGAATACCAGCCTTCAGGAAGGTTTTTCCCCTGTGGCACTTTTACCTCTACTCCCCAAATAAGATTAGGTTGCCAGCCATTTTTGTGGAGAAGGTTAGCAGCAGTAGCCAGAGCATCTGGAACAAAGTTCCAGATATCACGCCGTCCATCTTGATTTATATCAACAGCATAGGCGAGATAACTGCTTGGAATAAATTGTGTATGTCCCAATGCTCCGGCCCAAGATCCAGTGAGTTGAGAGCGTTTAATTTCACCACTTTGTAGAATTTTCATAGCAGCAATCAGCTGTGTATATGCGTATTTTTCGCGTTTTTTATCGGCATAGGCTAGGGTTGCAAGTGAGCGAATGGCATCACGCATTACACTTTTATTGGCTAAAATTTTCCCATAATTGCTTTCCATTGACCAAATAGCAAGCAGAATATTACGGTCAACACCAAAACGTTCTTCAATTTGAAGAAGCCATTTGTTCCATTTTTTTGCTTGGCGCCGTCCTTCCACAATTGCGATATCATGGACACGATTATCGAAATAGTTCCAGGAAGGAGCAACAAATTCCGGTTGGTATGCGGCGCTTTTTAGAACTTCAGGATCAATGGCATTAACACCTTTAAACGCCATATGAAACGTAGAAGGGGTAATATTGTGAGCAATAGCTATTTTTTTAAATTCTTTAATCCAGTGTTTAAATCCGCTATCAGCATATGAAAGGGATATAAAAAACATAAAAAAAGCAGAAAAAATAACGGCAGAGACAGTGAAAAGAGTTCTCCAAGCTATTGACTTCTCTTCTAAAAAAGAGAAAGTCTTCAATTCTGTTTTTTGCATTTTGAAATCCCCATTAATATTCAATTCATTAGATGTGCAATAACTTTATTTTGTATTTAGTTTAATCGATAATATGATCAAGAAGAGGAAAAAACTGAAATAAATAATTCGTTTTAATCCTTTCAATAAATTCTCAGACTCTTTTTACATTTTTGATTGCCCATTATAATGATAATCAAAACAATAAGATATCTTTTTTACCATTTCGTAAAAACATATGATAAATAAAACAAAAAAGTTATATGAATTCATTGAGGAGGGTGAGTGTGCGTAAAATCCGGAAAGCAGTATTCCCAGTAGCAGGTCTTGGTACGCGTTTCCTTCCTGCGACAAAAACGATTCCTAAAGAAATGCTAACAGTTGTTGATAAACCTGTTATTCAATATGTTGTGGATGAGGCGAGGGAAGCTGGTATTGAGCATTTTATTTTTGTGACTGGACGTAACAAAGCAGTCATTGAGGATTATTTTGATGCGCAAGTTGAATTATACACGACACTTGCTGAATGTGGAAAGAAAGAAGATCTTGCACACTTATACCGTTTACAGCCATTACCAGGGTCAACTTCTTTCACTCGGCAACAACAACCTTTGGGATTAGGGCATGCTCTTTGGTGTGCGCGTGAATTAGTTGCAGGGGAACCTTTTGCTTTATTATTACCCGATATGTTGATACAGGCGAAAAAGGGCTGTCTTTCTGAAATGATGAGCCTTTATGAAAAGGTGGGTGGGGGGAATATTATAGCAGTTCAGGAATGCGATCCTAGAGAAACACATAAATATGGTATTGTTGGGAAAGGCAAACAGATTGCAAATGGTTTTGAAATCACAAAAATGGTAGAGAAACCGGCACAAGGAACGGCACCATCAAATTTGTACATCAATGGACGTTATATTTTGCAGCCAGAAATTTTTAATATTCTTTCCACTCAAGAACGGGGAACAGGAAATGAAATTCAATTAACAGATGCTATGATACGGCTTTCAAATGAGCAAGATTTTTGGGGTTTGCAAGTAAAAGGGCGCACTTTTGATTGCGGTTCTAAAGCTGGTTTTATTGAAGCCAACGTTGCATTTTCTTTGGCACGCGCTGATATGCACAGCCACGTTTCTGCTTCATTGAAAAATTTACTGGAAACCATTAATGTTGAAAAGTGATATAGATCTCTCACTTAATTTTATTGATCGAATTTGATTATGACAATACCGTCTCCTCATATGGCTTTGCAAGGTGCAGTAGCATCAGCGCTTAAAACACTTGCTAGTGAAAAGCAGGGGCTTGAAGCTCTTGAAAAAGCTCTGCTGGAAAGTCTTTCTTCTTCTTTTGAAGCGGCTGTTCAAACTATTAGAAATGCGCGTGGACATGTGGTCATTACTGGCCTTGGAAAAAGTGGTCATATAGGGACAAAAATTGCAGCAACCTTAGCCTCAACTGGAACACCTGCCTTTTTTGTGCACGCTGCAGAAGCCAATCATGGTGATCTTGGTATGATTGGCTCTGATGACGTTATTCTTGCTTTATCATGGTCTGGTGAAACTCAAGAGTTAAGTGGTATTATGAGTTATGCGGCGCGTTTTCGTATTCCCCTTATTGCGATGACATCAAGTAAGCACTCTGTGTTAGGACGGCAAGCTGATATTGTGCTATTATTACCAAAGATAGAAGAGGCTTGCCCCCATGGTTTAGCCCCTACAACTTCAACAATTATGCAATTGGCAATGGGAGATGCATTAGCGGTTTCTCTTTTAGAAATGCGTGGTTTTACCGCAACGGATTTCAAAATATATCATCCTGGTGGTTCTCTTGGTGCAAGCCTTAAATACGTGTGTGATATTATGCATGAGGGTGATAATATTCCTTTGGTTATGCAGGGAACAGCTATGACTGAAGCGATGAATGTTTTGGTGGAAAAACATTTTGGTTGTGTTGGTGTTGTGAATCAAGAAGGTGAACTAATCGGAATTGTAACTGATGGCGATCTTGCACGTAACATTCATTTTAATTTATCAAAATTTAATGTTGACGATGTGATGACCAAAGCTCCTAAAGTTGTAAAGCCAAATACACTTGTTGGTGCAGCAACAGCTTTTATTAATGATCATCAGATTGGTGCATTTTTTGTGGTTGAAGATAAAAAACCGATAGGAATTGTTCATTTTCATGATCTTTTGCGCATTGGAGCTGCTTAGATTAAAGTTCCCTATCAAATAAATGTTATTTTAGGTTGAAATAGATTGCAGGATACAAAGTTACAATTTTATTGTGAGGTGGCTTTACTGATATTTTGTGGAAGAAAATGATTATTTTACGCATTTCATAATGTTTAGAAAATTTTCAGGGTAAAGATTATACCAGCCTCTTTGCGTATTTTAGAGAGGATTTTCTATCAGGAGGAGAAAGGATATCGCCTCCTGCTTAATGTGTGTGCTCCCTCTGTTCTTAAGAGAGGTTTCCCTTGTACTTTGTTAAGATTTCCGCTTAAGGAAAAACTGTGCTCCTGTATGTGAGGTGCAGAGAAGTTGTGTGGCGTCATATGACATTGTACAATTGACTCTAGAAATTGTTCCACGGAGAATAGAGCGTATTTCAATTTCTATATTTTGGGCATTGAGATAATTATATGCTCCTTCTGATAGTTTTTCTTCTGTATCTGCTGCATGCGTTTCAAAAACACCATTGTGGAAAGAAGAAATAATACCATTCTCATCAACCCATTTTCCATCAATTCCAGTTGGCATATTTGAGTTATAATATCGCGAAAAGTTACAGGCACTTAACAGCAAGGCGGTAATTGTAAGACATAAAATATGATAGGTATGTTTCATTTATTGCACTCTATTTAGATTATTTTGCTCTCTAGTTTCTATAACATTATTAAATTACCCCATGAGTCAATATGAAAAATTTGATAAAAATCAATGAAAAAGCAAAAAAATGGAAAAAAATGCCTTAATGTTGTATTTAATTGACAGCTTGATGAATTTCGTAAGTGAAACACAAGAGGTAAAATATTTCTTATGGTTTACAACAATTTTTATATTAAGCTGCTAAGTAGTCTCAAAGGAGATTATTGACATTATGGTTGGTCCCATTCTTGTTGCGAGTGAAGATTATGGAAGACGTATAGAACTTTCTTCTATGCTGCGAGGTTTTGGTTATCGTGTCATTGAAGCAGAAAATGGTCTCCGTACGATTGATCTTTTACACAGGCGTAAAAACATTGTGCTTGCACTCCTTGATGTCGTTATGAGTGATTTGAGTGTGAGCGATTTGATTAAAATGATTAGAGTTGCTGGTGTTTCTGTTCCTATTGTCGTTATAGCACAACAAGAGAATCAGCATTTACTCCAGAAAGCTTTAACAGCTGGAGCTATTGATTATTGGATCCATCCAGTAACATTATTACGTGTAAGAGTTACTTTGGATATCCTTGCTCTTATTTCTGCCTTGGAGCATGAGGTTCGAGATATTCGGCGAAAAAAAGAGAATCATTTACGGTTTTCTGATCTTTGCGTAAAAAGTAGAGCTATGCAGATAGTATTAGAACAATCGAGACAAGCAGCAACTTCTTTACAGAATCTTTTGATAGAGGGAGAAGCTGGAACAGGACGTGAGACATTAGCTCGGATTATTCATCATGAGGGATTATTTTCGGAGGGTGTTTTTGTTCGCTTTCAATGTTCAGCCATCGTTGATCCAGAAGAAGAAAATCAGCAGTGGTTTAAAGAATTCCTACCATTGGTTTCTTCTCTTGAAAAAGGGACACTTTGCCTTTGTGATATTGATCGACTTGAGCCCATACAGCAAAAACGGTTTGCTCATTACCTTAAAGAAAGGGAAAGGGATACAAAAGGAGATTTTTTTCCTTTTCGGATCATCGCTATTTCAACATCGCGTTTAAAGGACTTGGTTAATGAGAACTTTTTTTTGCATAGTTTGTTTGAACAATTTTCTCACTTGTCTATTAGCGTTCCTGCTTTACGAGAATTAAGGGATGATTTTCCAGAGATCACACAACGTTTGATTGATCGCATTATCACAGAAACAGGGCGATCACATGTCCATGGTTTAGCAGGCTCTGCTCTTTCCTTGCTTATGCAGTATGATTGGCCTGGCAATAGAAATGAGCTTGAAACCTTTTTATTTCGTGCGATTTTACTCAGTGAAGGACCGTTATTAACTGTTCGAGATTTTCCGCAATTAATGGGAAATTCATTAATGAATGTTCCCAATATCATTGAGGGTAATATGCAAGAAGATAATGAGCAAGAATCGATAAAATTTTTGAATACTGATGGGCATGTACGTACTTTTGCAGAAATGGAGCATGATATTATAGAGAAAGCGATTAAACATTATAAAGGACATATGAGTGAGATTGCGCGTCGCCTTCATATTGGTCGCTCTACACTTTATAGAAAAATGGAAGAATTGAGAGCAATAAGAAATCAAGAACGAAAGTAAATTCATAACAAATTTCTCTTCATGACAAGCAAGCGTTTCAAAAAATAGAGTGAATTTTGATAAAGTCCGTGGGGGAAAGCTGAAGAAAACAATCATTTATTGTAAAATTTATCTATAGTGGATGATTTTGTTGATTTAAATCAAATATAAATTTTATGTGACTATTTTAATCGTTTGTTTCAATTTATACAATTTTAGTTAAGTTTACATTTATTAAAACAGAGAAGCATTTTTAAAAACTTTTAAATACTACCGCTAAAATTTTTGTATCATCAATATTAAATTTATACTCTCTTAAGCAAGAAGTGGCATTTTATCTGCTATACGATTAAGATAAAGTGATTAGTGTTATCGTTTGCATTACTGATGATGTGATAGTTTAAAATAGAAAGTTTGCCCTCTTTGACTCTTTTACAGATTGTTATTGGTTTTGTCCTCTTTTTTTTTATTGCATCTATGTTGGCAATCTACACCTATGGGCGTTTTGTGAAAAATGCTAGGGGAAAATGTTCTTATGCGTTACCTCTTCAGAAAGATGAAACTAAGCTTGATCGTATCGTCAGTCAATTAGCTGAGAAAGAAAATGGATTGGGGATTGATAAAGATGCCCTTTCCCTCATTATCAGCAATTTGGATGCGTTTTGTGTTCGGGCAATAGGAGCTGCAGAGGCTGGGCGTAGCCTTGATCTGATGTATTATATTTGGGATGATGATTTAACGGGGCGCCTATTATTAAGTGAAATAGTTGAGGCAGCTGATCGAGGGGTTCGGGTACGGCTTCTTTTGGATGATATTAATGCTCAGGCACGTGATCCAGCTTATATTGCGCTAGATAAACATCCTCACATTGAGGTGAGAATGTTTAATCCAGGGCGATCGCGTAAAGGTGGTTTACGCCGTGGTTTAGAAATTATATTACGGGCAATTACTGTAACACGTAGAATGCATAATAAAGCTTTTATTGTTGATGGCAGGGTCGCTTTTGTAGGAGGACGTAATCTTGCAGATTCTTATTTTGATGCTGGTAAAGAATCCCATTTTCGAGATTTAGATTTGATGTTAATCGGTCCTTCTGTTAAAAAGGTAGAAAGTATCTTTGATGATTTTTGGAATAGTGCTGTTGTTTTGCCAATTCATACTTTGGTTGTTCCTAAAAGCGCAAGTGATCTTAGCTATTGGAAAGATAAATTACGAAAGTTTCGTGATTCCAAAGTTGCAAAAGTTTATTTAGATTATGTCAAAGAGCACATTAACTTTAATTGTTTTATCCAAACAGGAAAGCGGTTATTTTTAGCAGACAAAGTTGTTGTTCTTTCTGACCCTCCAGAAAAAGCATTGCGTAAAAAAGCAAGTAATTGGCTTATGAAGGCACTTTCAAAGGTTATTGGAAATGCCCAAAAAACGGTTCAGATTACGTCACCTTATTTTGTTCCTGGTAAGGTTGGCACGCAGAATTTTAGTAATTTGGTTTCAAAAGGTGTTGATGTCAAAATTCTGACAAATTCTTTAGCAGCTACTGATGTAGCATTAGTGCATGGTGGTTATGTACCTTATCGTAAGGCATTGTTGAAAAGTGGTGTTAATCTTTATGAATTAAAAGCGGAAGGCAATACTCATGGGTTACGATTGTTTCGATCGAGTAAGGCAAGTCTACATGCCAAAGCTTTTTTAATTGATCGTAAAACAGCTTTTATTGGATCTTTAAATTTTGATCCAAGATCAGCATCATTAAATACAGAAATGGGCATTCTTTTTGAATGTGCTCCCATTACAGCAAGATTAGATTTGTTGTTTTCTGAAGAAACCACAGGGGAAATGAGCTATCATCTGCGTCTTGGTGATAATAATCGTATTTATTGGGATTTTATTGAAAATGAAAAAAAATATAGCATTGACTATGAGCCAGAAAGCAATTTTTGGCGTCGCGCATTTGCAAAAATAATAAGTTGGTTACCTATTGAATCACAATTGTAAATTTTTATAAACCACACTTAAAAAAAATATTTATTTTTCTTTTCATTTTGTTTGTAGCATGGCATAATTTTTTGCCAATCTACCATGTATGAGAACCGCAGTTGTATTTTAAAGCTTCTTGCGGTGTTTTATTATAAAAGGAATTTTGATATGGCAAAGATTGTTGAAACGGGGACAGGTGCATTGGCACTGACTTTTGATGATGTACTTTTACAACCCGGTCATTCTCTTGTTATGCCTAGTCAAGTGGATCTCAGTACGCGCATTGCAGCGGATATTAAGCTCAATTTGCCATTGCTTTCTGCGGCAATGGATACGGTAACAGAATCGCGTTTGGCAATTGCTATGGCTCAAGCTGGTGGTCTTGGGGTTATTCATCGTAATATGTCTCCTGCAGAGCAGGCAGAAGAAGTTCGCCAAGTAAAAAAGTTTGAATCTGGTATGGTTGTTAATCCAGTCACCATTGGACCAGATGCAACACTTGAAGAAGCAAAATCTTTGATGCGCTTTCATGGTATTTCCGGTATTCCGGTTGTTGAAAATGGTGCTAAAGGTGAAACTGCTGGACGGCTTGTTGGCATTTTGACAAATAGGGATGTGCGTTTTGCATCGGATCCTAAACAAAAAATTTATGAATTAATGACGCATGAAAATTTAATCACAGTGCGTGAAAATGTTCAACTCAATGAAGCGAAGTATCTTTTACATCATCATCGTATTGAAAAATTATTAGTTGTGGATGAACAGAATCGTTGTGTCGGACTGATAACAGTTAAGGATATTGAAAAAGCAAAATTAAATCCAAACGCTGCCAAAGATTCACAAGGTCGCTTGCGTGTTGCAGCTGCAAGTAGTGTAGGGAACGATGGGTTTGAGCGGGCTGAACGATTAATTGATGCAGGCGTTGATATTCTAGTAATTGATACTGCACATGGACATTCTCAGCGTGTATTAGACACTGTTGAGCGTATTAAAAAAATGACGTTTTCTCCAGCTATTATTGCTGGTAATGTGGCGACTGCTCAAGCAACACAGGCTTTGATTGACAGTGGTGCGGATGCTATAAAAGTTGGGATTGGTCCTGGTTCTATTTGCACAACGCGAATTGTTGCAGGTGTTGGTGTTCCTCAGCTTGCAGCCATTATGAATGCTGCAGAAGTTGCTGAAAAAGCGGGCATTCCCGTTATTGCTGATGGGGGGATAAAAGCTTCGGGTGATTTTGCTAAAGCCTTAGCAGGTGGGGCTTGTGCTGCTATGATTGGCTCTCTTTTAGCGGGTACAGAAGAAAGTCCTGGCGAAGTTTATCTTTATCAAGGACGATCCTTTAAAGCTTATCGCGGCATGGGATCTGTTGGTGCTATGGCACGAGGATCGGCAGATCGCTATTTTCAAGATGATGTTCGTGATGAACTTAAGTTGGTTCCTGAGGGTGTGGAGGGGCAGGTGGCTTATAAAGGTCCTATAGCATCAGTTCTACATCAGCTTGCTGGTGGACTTCGTGCTTCGATGGGGTATGTTGGAGCAAAAGATCTCGTAGAGTTTCGTGAAAAAGCAACGTTTGTACGTATTACGAATGCGGGACTCCATGAAAGTCATACGCATGATGTTTCTATCACACGAGAGAGTCCAAATTATCGTGGGCCAGTTTAAAGATACAAGAGCCTAATATCATATTGCATAAATATAAAATTTGCCGAGAACAAGAAAGAGAGACTGCGCTTTTTCTGTTTGTAATTTGGTGTAATAATCCCAAAAAGGAAAGAATTAGAGGTTAAAACTCTAATTCTTTCTGTTAAGACTATATGAAATAAGTTATATAAAATTAGAATTAACTTTTTGTTGTCTTCCGTCCAGTCTTTGACGCACGTTGGCGAGTGTTTGTCTGATCACTTTGAACGGATTTCTTTCCGTTGTTTGAGGGCATTGTATTATGACGGCTTTTAGACGAAGTTGTTTTTCCATTATTATAAGTCATTATTTTCTCCTTTAAAATTGTCTGGCAGTTGCCATTAGAGTAAAAACGGTCATGCCAAATAGTGGTTCCAAGCATTTTCTAAAAAGTTAATTTTTTTGTTGAACGTAAGATGAGCTTGTTTAATTTTATGAGAAGATTTTTTCTATTGTTCAGACAATCCTCGTAAACTTTATTTTACGCCAATAAATTAAAGAGTTTGTTTTTTTCGTAATGCATGGCGGAAATAAGTTTTTTATGGATGGCTACGTATCTTTTAGTATAAGAGGTAGAAGGATAAAAAACGAATGGGCAGAAGATGAAAGGAAAAATTTAGATACTCTAAATTGGATCTTATAAAAAAGTATGATCAGATCGTTTTAAGATTGAATGTAAATTTTTTATGGCGTTGAGAAGGTTTCATTGGCAAGAAGGCGATAATATTATTTTTTAGATGCTTTAAAATTTTATTATTTTAATGGGAGAAATGAATGCGATTAGGTGGGCGTTTGCAAGCAGCAATAGATGTTCTCACAGAGATAGAAATGAAGCATCGCCCAGTAGGAGAAGCTTTAAAGGATTGGGGTCTTTCTCATCGCTTTGCTGGAGCAGGTGATCGTGCAGCTATTGGTACAATCGTTTATGATGTTTTAAGACGACGTTATTCTTTACAATGGCGTATGGAGAGTGATGATATCCGAGATATCGTTTTTGGTGCCTTATTAGATTCTGGAAAAATGACGCTGGAGCAAATTGACGGTGAGTTGACAGAAGATCGGTTTGCACCGCAGTTATTAGGGGCTAAACAGCGTAAATCGTGGCAAGGTCAGCAATTAGTGGATGCTCCAGACTATATTCGTGGTGATATTCCGCAATGGTGTCAAGCGCATCTGCGTCCTTTATTTGGTGATAATTGGATCACTGAAGCGGCTGCGTTAGCAACGCGTCCTTCTTTAGACCTACGGGTAAATAACCTAAAGGCAACACCAGAAAAGGTGCTGAAAGAATTAGCAAAAACCAAACTTAAATCTTTTCCATGGTTTGGGCAAGCTTTAAGAATTGCACCGATTGAAAAGTTTAATCGTCATCCCAATGTTCAAGTGGAACCAGCTTTTCAAAAAGGACACTTTGAAATACAGGATTTAGGATCTCAAATTGTTGCTCACCTTGTGGAAGCGCAAGAGAGCATGCAGGTATTAGATTATTGTGCAGGTGCTGGTGGCAAAACATTAGCTTTAGCTTCCGATATGAACAATCGTGGGCAAATTTATGCTTATGATTCCGATAAAGCGCGCTTAGCTCCTATTTTTGATCGTCTTCGACGCGCTGGTGTTCGTAATGTACAAACACGAGCACAAAAAGAAGAATTGAAGCCATTAATAGGCCAGATGGATAGAGTTCTACTAGATGCACCATGTAGTGGGACAGGAACATGGCGTCGTCGTCCAGATGCGAAATGGCGTTTAACATTAGAACAAGTGAAACAACGCCAAACAGAACAGAGGGCTATTTTGAATGAAGCGATAGCTTATCTTAAGCCAAATGGGCGCTTAATCTATATTACCTGTTCTCTTTTTACAGATGAAAATGAGGAACAAATTTCCCATTTCCTTCAACAACATTCTCATTTTTCTCCAATAGATATGCCAGCGCTTTGGCAGAAACATTTTAGTTTTTCTCCTGTGCAACCAGTTTTTTCAAATTATGGACTTACTTTGTCGCCGGCCACAACACAAACAGATGGGTTCTTTTTATCTGTGTTGCAAAAAAAACATTGATCCATATTCTTACACTTTTTATCATAAACTTTACGAGAATAATCTTTTTCTTAAGAAAACAGGCTTGTGAAAAGAGAAAGATTAAATCATAACTCTCATGAGTTTTCTTTTACAATTGTTGATTGGTTTTCTATGAGCATATCACATCCAGACACTGTTCTTATTATTGACTTTGGTTCACAAGTTACACAACTTATTGCACGACGGGTACGAGCAATGGGGGTATATTGTGAAATTGCTCCTTTTCAATTGGCTTTAGAAGCTGTGCGCCGCATAAATCCTAAAGCTATTATTTTATCAGGGAGTCCTTATTCCGTTATTGATGAGGGCTCTCCGCGTGCTCCAATGGAAATTTTTGAGGCGGGTGTTCCGATTCTGGGTATTTGCTATGGTGAACAAGTCATGTGTATTCAGCTTGGAGGAAAGGTTGAAGCTGGACATGAGCGTGAATTTGGGCGTGCTTTTTTGGAAGTGCAAGAAGAGAGTGCCCTTTTTGATGGAGTGTGGGAAAAAGGTTCTCGTTATCAAGTATGGATGAGCCATGGTGACCGTGTGGCAGCTTTACCAGAAGGTTTTCGTGTCATAGGAACCTCAAAAGGAGCTCCCTATGCGGCTATTGCGGATGAAAAAAGACATTTTTATGCGGTACAGTTTCATCCTGAAGTTATCCATACACCGGATGGTACAAAACTTTTGCAAAATTTTGTTCATAAGATCTCTGCTATTAAAGGCAATTGGTCAATGGCTTCTTATCGTGAGCAGGCAATTGCTACGATACGACAAAAAGTTGGGAAAAGTCGTGTGATTTGTGGTCTTTCAGGGGGAGTGGATTCATCTGTTGTAGCGGTACTCCTTCATGAAGCTATAGGAGATCAACTGACATGTATTTTGGTAGACCATGGGCTGATGCGCAAGAATGAAGCTGAAGAAGTTCTCACGCTCTTTCGTGATCACTATAATATAGAGCTTATTCACGTTAATGCTGCTGATGTGTTTCTTAATGCTTTAAAAGGTGAGACAGATCCAGAAAAAAAACGCAAAACAATTGGTCGCCTTTTTATTGAAGTTTTTGAAGAAGAAACGAAAAAAATAGGAGGTGCAGAGTTTTTAGCACAAGGAACACTTTATCCAGATGTGATTGAGAGTGTTTCTGCTATTGGTGAAACGGTAACCATTAAAAGCCATCATAATGTGGGTGGGCTACCAGAACAGATGAAGATGAAACTTGTAGAACCGTTACGTGAGCTCTTTAAGGATGAGGTTCGCTTGCTAGGGCGAGAGTTAGGATTACCAGAGCAGTTTATTGGTCGCCATCCTTTTCCAGGTCCCGGTCTTGCAATTCGCTGTCCAGGTGCTGTAACACGTGAAAAATTAGAAATTTTACGTGAAGCAGATGCTATTTATCTTGAGGAAATCCATAAAGCTGGTCTTTATGACGAAATTTGGCAAGCTTTTGCTGTTCTTCTTCCTGTTCAAACTGTTGGCGTGATGGGGGATGGTCGCACTTATGAATTTGTTTGTGCTCTTCGCGCCGTCACATCTGTAGATGGAATGACTGCTGATTTTTATCCTTATGATATGGCGTTTTTAAGTAAGACAGCAGCACGTATTATTAACGAAGTTAGAGGGATTAATCGTGTTGTATATGATGTAACCTCAAAGCCTCCTAGTACTATTGAATGGGAATAATTAAAATGAAGGATAAGTCTTTTAAGAATAAAATATGACTGAGGGTTTGATATTCGAAAAGTGTAGAAAAAATCATTTAAAAATGATTGTGTATTTTCATATGATATAAGCCTTTATCTGGCAATCTGTACGTCAATATCGTTTAAAATTGAGAAGTGTGGGATTTTGCATGTCTGAGAAAAAAATTGTTGCACACCGTGGAGGAGCTCATCTTTATCCTGAAAATACCCTTTCGGCATTTAATAATGCTATAGCGTTAGGTGTTGATGAAGTTGAATGCGACGTTCATTTGCTGAAAAGCGGTGAAGTGGTTGTCTTTCATGACTTCCGTCTAGACCAATTGGTTGGAAAAAAGGGGTATATTCACGACATTGATAATGAAACGCGCAAACAACTCTGCGTAAAAGGAAGCCAAGAAGCACCTCCCTTATTAGAAGAAGTGCTTGATCTTTTAGCACCAACGAATGTTGCATTGCATCTTGAAATCAAGACATGCGGTGAAGTGGAGCGCGAAACAATATTATCCCAAAAAGCGCTTGCGCTAATAAAAAGCCGAAATTTATCAGAACGGGTTTCTGCAATTAGTTTTGATCCTTTTATCCTTCGTCCTTTTATTGAAGCAGGAATACCATCTGGTCCATGTGTTGATAATTTTGAAGGTGATATGTACCGTCATTTTTCTGAATGGAAGCAATTAGGTTATTCTGATCTAAGTTTAGATGGCTCTATTGTTTCACAGAACTTTATTGAATCTGCTCTTGAGGCTGGTTTTACTGTAGGGGTATGGACAATTAATGGAAAAGCTCGGTTATCATATTGGCTTGATATGCCTGTACATTATATTACGACAGATCAACCTGATCTCGCATTACAATTGTGTGCACAAAGGTAAAAATACATCAACACAAAAGGAACTATATATCTTCATAAAGTTAGCGTAATGAAAGAAGAAAAATTATCTAATATATAACAATAATACATTGATTATAATCATAATTAATATTTTACTCATGTGAGTAAGAGACCTTAATACGTAAGATTCTCTTATTTAAAATATTTTTACAATGAATCAATCAAAATCATTCGTTTGAACATTACAAGCAGGGTTGGAGTGTGGATAAAAAATGATTGAGAAAAGAATAAAAATATTCATTTAACATATTTCAAATGCAAGGCTTGTTTAAGCATTAGGGTCGCACATGATGATGTCGTTTTGCACTTTTATGAAGTGTAAAAATGATGGCATACAAAAAGTCTTATATACTTTAATGGAGAGGCTTTAGGGCTTATTTTATAGGTTCTATCATGAAATGTAGATGTATTGAAAGATTTTTTAACAGCATGGAAATTGGTCATACAGTGTCATTTTGTTTTGCGTGAGGGGTGTGACCTTGTTACAGGGAAAGAGGCTATTAAGCGCTTCAAAATGATTTTCTTAATTTTAAAAAAATTCTATTTGTCTCTTCTTTAAATTCAGTAGCAGCATCGTGTTAAAGTTATAAGCCGAAAGTTATAAGACAAATAATAAAAGAATAAACAATTCTTTTTAAAAAAGTAAATCCAGATATTAAAATAGTCATTGAATGATATTTACGATCCATATCTTTTTACCAAGTGACTTTGCTTATTTAAGCCATCTCACTTTTTTCAGATAGTTACAAACGCGTATTTCGTGAATACATAAGAAAGCTTATAAAAGAAAATAAATAAATTTAAACAAATTCATTTGACCTTTAAGTGGTTCCTGTTTAAATGAGAGAATATGTTTCTGAAATAAAACAGTCATAGCATGTTCATGTGTAATACTATAAATTTAGGGGTAGTTTGTATTCCATCACTTCAGAAAGGGTGAAGCATGAGTCGTTTTTATCTTTCCATAGCGGCCACGGTTGCTATCATAATGTCCACAGCGGGGATGACAGAAAGTTTTGCACAGACAAAAATCAGCTTTTGGCATTCTATGAGTGGTGAATTAGGAAAGCAAACTGAAAGTCTCATTAACGATTTTAATGCAAGTCAATCTGAGTATAAAGTTGTTTCTTCATTTCGCGGTGAATATGAAGAGGGATTGATTTCACTCATTGCAGCATTTCGTGGAAAGAAACAGCCAGTACTTGCTCAAATTTATGACGTTGGTACTGGAACTATGATGGCTGCAAAAGGCGCAATCTACCCATTTTATCAACTTATGGCTGATACAAAACAAGAATTTGATCCTACAGATTATTTCCCTGCTATTAGTGGTTATTACTCCGATGAACAGGGACGTATCGTCTCTATGCCATTTAATATTTCAACACCCATCCTTTATTATAACAAAGATATCTTTAAAAAAGCAGGGCTTGATCCAGAACAGCCTCCTAGAACATGGCAAGATATAGAAAACTTTTCCAAGAAAATTCTTGAGACTAAAGCGGCGACTTGTGGTTTTACAATGGCTTATGCCGCTCAATGGATTGGTATAGAAAATTTTTCAGCGTTGCATAATGTTCCTTTTGGAACGAAGGAAAATGGCTTCAAAGGACTTGATTCAGAACTTACATTTAATGGACCTTTACAAGTGCGTATGTGGACTGACCTGAAAAAGTGGTCTGATCAAGGTATTTTCCGTTACGGTGGTCCAGCAGGTGCATTAGATTCAACACCAATGTTTATGGCACAAAATTGTGCAATTTTTATGCAATCTTCAGGATCACATGCTGGGATTGTTTCTGAAGCGCAGTTTAATGTGGGGGTTGGTATGCTACCGTACTATAAGGATACAGAAGGAGCACCACAAAATTCAGTTATTGGGGGAGCTTCTATTTGGGCGTTTAAGGGACATACTCCAAAGGAATATGCAGGGGCAGCCGCTTTTCTTAAATTTCTTTCAAAAACAGAAAATCAAGCAAAATGGCATCAGGAAACAGGTTATCTCCCAACCACAAAAGCGACTTATGAATTGAGCAAAAAACAACATTTCTATGAAAAAACGCTAGGTGCGGATATAGCTATCAAACAGATTAATCTTAATCCACCAACAGTTAACTCAAAAGGGATAAGATTTGGTAATTTACCACAAATTCGTGCCATTCTTGATCAAGAGTTGGAAGCTGTTCTTAGTGGTTCAAAAACGCCGAAAGATGGTTTAGATGAGACCGTTGAACGTGGAAATAAACTCTTGCGTGAATTTGAAAGATCTAATCATTAATTTCGTTTTATTGTTAAACATTAAAGACTCAACAAAAACGGTTGAGTCCTTTTTGTTTACTTTTTTAAAGTCTCTACATTTAAAGAGCCCTACGAATGCAAGAAAAACATGCATATTTTAAAAATAGTCTACTTTCTTACGGATTGCTTTTTCCTCAGCTTCTTGTGACTTTTTTGTTTTTCTTTTGGCCTGCTGCCCAAGCAATAAAATCATCTTTTGAGCGTGAAGACCCTTTTGGCTTTACAACAACCTTTATTGGTTTTGAGAATTATCTAACCGTTCTTTCTGATCCTACTTATCGGCAATCGCTTCTTACAACCGCAGTATTTTCCATCTCAGTTACTGTCGCTTCAATGACAATATCACTTCTCTTAGCTGTCTGTGTTGATCGTGTCATACGTGCAAAAAAGGCTTATACAATGCTTTTGCTCTGGCCCTATGCTGTTGCTCCAGTATTGGCAGGTATATTGTGGCTGTTTATCTTTCATCCCACCATCGGAATTATCCCTTTTTTTCTCGAGAAAATAGGGGTGCTATGGAATTATCGTATTAATGGCACTCAAGCAATGATTCTTATTGTCATTGCGGCTAGTTGGAAACAAATTTCTTATAATTTTCTCTTTTTTCTTACAGGTCTTCAGTCTGTTCCGCGTTCTCAAATAGAAGCAGCCGCCATTGATGGTGCTGGTCCCTTTAAACGATTTTGGACAGTGGTTTTCCCGCAAATTTCACCAACGACGTTTTTCCTTCTTATTGTCAATGTCAATTATGTTATGTTTGATACTTTTGGTATTATTGATAATACAACTTCTGGAGGTCCTGCGCGTGCAACGAGCATCCTCGTCTATAAAGTATATGACGATGGCTTTAGAAATCAAATAATCGGTGCATCAGCAGCACAATCAACAATATTGATGTTGATGGTTATTGTCTTAACGTTTATCCAGTTTCGCTGGATTGAGCGCCGTGTACAATATTAGGAAACAAATTATGGTTGAAAATCGCCCTGTTTTGAAATTTCTAACCCATATTATTCTCATTGTTGGTATTATCATTATTTGCTTTCCAGTTTATGTTGCTATCATTGCATCAACTCATAGTTCAGCAGCATTTAACTCAGGAACACTTCCTCTTTTGCCTGGGAAATATGCTCTGGAAAATTATAAAACAATCTTTGGTGATGGCCTTGCACAGCTGGGTTTGCCCAACCTCTGGCCACTCTTAATGAATTCATTCATTATGGCTCTTGGGATTAGCGTTGGAAAAATTATTATTTCACTTTTGTCTGCTTATGCAATTATTTACATGCGCTTTCCCTTCCGAAAAACTGCTTTTGTTCTTATTTTTGTTACATTGATGCTCCCTGTCGAAGTTCGTATTCTTCCAACCTATGAGATTGTTGCAAAATTGGGGATGGTCAACACCTATAGTGGAATGATTATTCCACTTATTGCATCTGCAACCGCTACATTTTTATTTCGCCAGTTTTTTTTGACTGTTCCAGATGAACTCTTAGAGGCGGCACGTGTTGATGGTGCAGGTCCAGTTAAATTTTTTAAGGATATTCTTCTTCCTCTTAGTAAAAGCAATATCGCTGCTTTATTTATCATTATGTTCATTTATGGATGGATACAATATCTCTGGCCTCTTATCATCACAACGGATCAAAATCATCAAACGATCCTTATTATTTTAAAACAGCTTATTGTCGAATCACTTCAACATGATCCTCAATGGAATATACTCATGGCAGTATCGGTTGTTGCCATGGTTCCTCCTGTTCTTGTTGTTATCTTCATGCAGCGGCTTTTTATCAAAGGCCTTATTGAAACGGAGAAGTAATTGTGGCCATAATCCAGTTATCAAATATAAAAAAACAGTATGACAACGGCATTCTGGTCATTGATGATTTAAACTTAACTGTTGCCGATAAAGAACTTCTTGTTCTTGTCGGTCCTTCAGGGTGCGGAAAATCGACCTTATTACGTATTATAGCAGGACTTGAACAAGTTACCTCAGGTGAATTATGCATTGATAACGAATGTATCAATGATCGTGAACCAGCTGATCGTGATATCGCTATGGTTTTTCAAAATTATGCCCTTTATCCCCATATGACAGTTCGTGGAAACTTAGAATATGGTCTTAAAAATCGTAAAACTCCTAAAGAAGAAATTAAAAAACGTATCGCACATGCTGCAAAGCTTTTGGAGATAGAACCATTTCTTGATCGTAAACCACGACAATTATCAGGAGGACAACGTCAGCGTGTTGCAATGGGGCGTGTGATTGTACGTCAACCCCGTGTTTTTCTCTTTGATGAACCTCTTTCAAATCTTGATGCAAAATTACGGGCGCAAATGTGTATTGAAATAAAAACACTACAGCGTTCATTAGGAACAACGAGCCTCTATGTTACCCATGATCAACTAGAAGCTATGACATTAGCTGATAGAATAGTCGTTTTGAATAAAGGAGCTATCGAGCAAATTGGAACACCAATGGAAATTTACGATACTCCAGCAACAACATTTGTTGCTGATTTTATTGGTTCTCCTCCTATGAATTTTCTTGATCGCCATGTCTTAGAACAACATTTAGGGCATTCATTTTCTTATGGTGAAGAAACTGATCTTTTAGCATTCAGACCTGAAATAATCTTATTGGGCCAACATCCAGATAAAGGGCCTGTCTTTCACACAAAAATTGAGCTTATCAAGCTTATTGGAACAGGTTGCCATGTTTTAACGCGTTGGAATGGTATCATCTTTACGATTGAAATAAAAGAACGCTTGACACACGACTATGGTCAAAAACTAAGTTTCACTGTTGCTCATCAGAATTTTCATACTTTTAATAAAAACACAGGAAAGCGCACAAATAATAAGTAAGCATTAATTGATGTGATACGACTCTCTTTTATGCTGCGTCATGATAATGTTGTATTTTGACTTTCTCGATTACATTCACAAAATCAGAGTATAACCGATGAGATTAAAAATAAAATTTTAAAAGTTTTGGTAATGGTTCATTGTCACATGATGTTGAGAATATTCGAAACGCTCATATAATGAAATCTTGCACTTTTATGGTCTATAAGAAGAATATTATTTTCAAACATCAAACATAATAAAGTTCTTTTCATTGTAGAAAAACATCAAGAGATAATAACCATTTATTAACCATATTTCTTCTCATTTAGAAAGGTACTTTATCAATAAAAAACAATCTATTATTATCTATTTCCTGATGTAATAATTTATGTATCTTATAAAGAATGAATAAGAAAAATAGAGAGAGAAAATTATTCATAGATGATGGCACTATGCACCTTATATCTTAACTTTGATCCATTTTAGCATCTATAGGGTATAAATTTTTTCTGTAAAATCAACTTTGTTTTATATCATTGTCACCAATCATGAGGATTGAGTATTATTGGTAACATAATCATAGATCTATGATTTTATGAATTTTTTTCTTCTCTCTTTCGTAGAAGATTTTTTAAGGTTTCGTGATAGCATCAATGATGGTATTTACATTATGTTCCATCATATCGAGATAAGTTGCTGCAGGGCCATTTTTGTTTGACAATGCATCAGAATAAAGTGTTCCACCAATTGTTAAACCTGTTTCTTTTGCAATCTGTTTTATGAGACGGGGATTAGAGATATTTTCAACGAATAGGGCAGCTGCTTTATTCGCTTTAATTTGTTGGATAAGCTTGGCAACATCGGCTGCGGTTGCTTCAGCTTCTGTTGAAGCACTTTGAGGGGCAAGGATAGTAAAACCATATTCCTTGGCAAAATAGCCAAACGCGTCATGAGATGTGATAATGATACGTTTATCTTTAGGAATGGCAGCAATTTTTGTTTTCAGGGTATCTTGTGCTATTTTAAGTTTTTGGATGTAGGTTTCGGCATTTTTTTTGTAGCTGGTACAGGATTGTGGATCGATTTTACAAAAAGCAGCAGCGATATTCTTCACATAGATTTTGACATTGGGAATTGTTTGCCAAGCGTGTGGATCAATAACGCTGTGGTGGTGATGGGCATTATGTTCTTGATTTTTCATTTTGAGGGAAGGAATGTTAGCGCTAACTTCGACAAGAAGTGCTTTTGTCCCACTTGCTGTAATGAGGCGATCAATAAATCCTTCTAAATGAAGCCCGTTGATGAAAATAATTTGAGCATTTCTAAGAGCCTGAGCATCATGGGGGGTAGGTTCATAAGTGTGGGTATTCGCATTTGGACCTACAAAAGTGGTCATAGAGATATGGTTGTCTCCTACATTTTTTACGAGATCTGCGAGAATAGAAAAGCTCGCAACAACTTTGATTTTATTGTGTGCAGAAGCAGAAAATGGAGAAAGGGCAAGCAATAAAGCTCCAAGAAGAACAAATTTTTGAGCAAACTTAGGCACATTTTTTTCCTTAAAGTGAGGAGGTATAAAAGAGGTGGGGAAACCATGTTACAATAAAGCCACGTGGACTTATCAAACAGGAAACAAGATAAATAAATCCTGCGGTAATGATGATAGCAGGGCCGGAGGGAAGTGAAAGATGAAAAGAAAGCAAGAGACCACATACGCTAGAAATGATTCCAAAAAGAGTGGAAAGCGCGCAAATAGGGCCTAGCCGTGAAAACCAAAAACGGGCTGTAATGGCTGGAATCATCATAATACCAACGGAAAGTAATGTTCCTAGTGATTGAAAGCCTCCAACCAGATTCAACACCACAAGTCCAAGCAATGAAATATGAATATATTTACTCAATGGAGAGAGTGATTTAAAAAAGAGGGGATCAAAGCTTTCTAAAACGAGTGCACGCCAAAAAATACAAAGGCTGCAGAGTGTAATCAGCATTATAGTAGCGATTAACCAAAGGGCTTGTGCATCAAGTGCAAGAACCGATCCGAATAAGAGATGAAGCAGCTCAATTGTTGAGTCTTTCAGTGAGATAATAATAACACCTGCTGCGAGTGCAATAAGATAAAAGACGGTCATGGATGCATCTTCTTTCTGAAAGCTGTTTCGTGAAATCAAAATGGTTGCTAAAGCAACAATAAGACCAGCGAAGATGCCACCAAGTGTCATAGATATGAGGGAAAAACCACAAATCAGAAAAGCAATTGCAACACCAGGAAGAATGGCATGAGAGATAGCATCTCCTGTCAAGCTCATTCCACGGAGCATCAAAAATACACCAACAGGACAAGCGCTAATAGACAGAAAAATAGAACCGATAAGGGCGTTTTGCATAAATTGGAAATCAACAAAGGGGGCAAGAAAAAATGTATACACGTCTTATAACCTAAGAAAGAGAGGATCATTGATGAGAAGATTTTGTTTTTGTGCGCTAATAGGAAAAGAATTGGATGTGAGAGGTGGCATAACGTGATGAAGGGTGTTGTTTAAAAACTGTGTTGTTTCTCCATAAAAGGCGTTTTGTTGATCAATTTGAATCATTTGGGGGAAAAATTCTTGCACGATGAGAGGGTTATGGAGTGCTGTGAGAATTGTGCGTCCTTGCTGTTGCCAGTATGTGATCAGAGCAAGAAGGTCTTTTTGGGTATTATGATCTACACCATTGAAAGGTTCATCAAGTAAAATAATATTGGCATCTTGTACAATGATACGTGCAAAAAGAGCGCGTTGTAATTGCCCGCCTGATAATGTTTCAAGCGAACGGGGTGCGAGTTCTGTAAGCCCAACCATTTTAAGAGCATTTTGAATCTTAGAATCATAAGGGCGCTGATTCTTCCATAATCCACAAAAAGACCACAGTCCTGTTTTTACAAGCGTTTTCACATCAATTGGAAATGTTTTATCCACATCACATTGCTGAGCAAGATAAGCAATGCGGCTTTTTTTTGGTTTTGTAATTTTTCCTTTAAGAGGTTTAATCAATCCGGCGATGGCTTTTAGCAGTGTCGATTTTCCAGCGCCATTATCACCTGTTATTGCAACCAATGAACCAGCTTTTAACTTTGCTGAAAAGTTCTTTATTGCTATTCTATTCCTATAGCCTAATGTTGTCTTATTGAAGTACAGATCCATATTTTTTACCATCGTTACTTATTATTTTGGAAACTATGTAATAATATAACGTTTGTCAACAAAATGTTATATTATTACATAGTTTTGAGTACTGAAAATTTTAGTGGGAAGATCGTGGAAAATTAAAAATAATAATTGAATTCACCTTGACGAAAGAGAGAGAGTATATACTATATATAGTATCAAAATGATTGGTGATTCTAAATAAGCACAAGAGAGGGTGTTAGTGTGTTTCGTTTGGTATCTAAGTTATTTCCATTATTGTAAAGAGTTTATTGGCCAAAGGTATAGCAGTATTTTTACTGAAGGGTCTCTTTTGGAAGGATTTCCTTTCGTTTTTGTAATTGATTTTTGCCGTAAAAGAGCAAACAGAGCTCTTGAAAAACGGTAGTTTAGAACATTAGTTTTTTAGACAGCAGGAGGGAATTGTAATGCAAGCAAAAGATTGTTTTATAACTAGGGGGCTTTGCCATTTAAGTTGTAGAATAATCGCTTATTCTCATCATAGTGTTTGAAGTTATTTGATGAGAGGAATTCTGTTATGTTCAGGAAGCTGTGTATTATTTGAAAATAACCACATGTTTTGCGTACAATTTCTATTTTTTGTTATTCTTGAGTACCTATAAAATTATTAGATTGACCTTTCAGGGTTGATTGTTTGGAATTGTGAAAGTTGAAGAAAATGTCGATCACTATTTATAGCAAACCATCTTGTGTCCAATGTGATGCTACACGCCGCGCTTTTGATGCAAAAGGCATTCATTATCGTGTTGTTGATATTTCTTGTGATGAACAAGCATACAGTTTTGTTCAATCTCTGGGGTATCGTCAGGTTCCTGTCGTTGTTTGTGGTGAAAATCATTGGTCTGGTTTTAGACCAGATATGATTAGTGGTCTTTGTGCTTAATGGGGCTTATTGTTTATTATTCGAGTGCAACGGGTAATACAGAACATTTTGTCTCGCAGCTTGGGCAACGACTCTTCAAAATTGATAAAAAAAAGCCTTCTGCATTGGTTGGTGAACCTTATGTATTGGTTGTTCCTACATATGCAGATGGCGAAGGAAGAGGGGCCGTGCCGAAAGCCGTTGTCCAGTTTCTTAATGAAGCTGAGAACCGAAAATTAATTCGTGGTGTTATTGGCGGTGGGAATCGTAATTTTGGTCGCTATTATAATCTAGCAAGTAAAATTATTGCTGAAAAATGTTGTGTACCTTGCCTTTATCGTTTTGAGCTGCGTGGAACTGATGAAGACGTTATTTATGTAAAAAAGGGATTGGAAAGATTTTGGAAACAATTGGTATAGGACAATCGCAGAAATCGGATCAGATTACTGATTATCATGCGTTGAATGCGATGCTTAATCTTTATGATGAAAATGGTCATATTCAATTTGATATGGATCGGCTTGCTGCGCGGCAATATTTTCTTCAGCATGTTAATCAAAATACAGTTTTTTTTCATAACCTGAAGGAAAAAATAGATTACTTAATAGAAGAAGGTTATTATGAAAAAGCTTTATTTGAGCTTTATGATTTTTCTTTTATTAAAAAGCTTTTTAAACGTGCTTATGCATTTAAGTTTCGTTTTCCTACCTTTTTAGGCGCATTTAAGTATTATACCAGCTATACACTGAAAACTTTTGATGGGAAACGTTATCTTGAACGTTATGAAGATCGCGTCTGTCTTGTAGCTTTATATTTGGCACAAGGGAATAAAGCTCTTGCTGAAAGTTTTGTGGATGAAATTATTACAGGACGTTTTCAACCGGCAACACCGACATTTTTAAATGCTGGGAAAAAACAACGAGGTGAATTGGTTTCGTGTTTTTTGCTACGTGTTGAAGATAATATGGAATCGATAGGTCGTTCGGTTAATTCGGCTTTGCAGCTTTCAAAACGTGGTGGAGGTGTAGCGCTTTGTTTAACGAATTTGCGGGAAGCAGGGGCGCCAATTAAGCAAATAGAAAATCAGTCCTCAGGTGTTTTACCGGTGATGAAACTCTTAGAAGATTCTTTTTCTTACGCCAATCAGCTTGGGGCACGACAGGGGGCTGGAGCTGTTTATTTGCATGCTCATCATTTAGATATTATGAAGTTTTTGGATACAAAGCGTGAAAATGCTGATGAAAAAGTTAGAATTAAAACGCTTTCGCTTGGTGTCGTTATTCCTGATATTACTTTTGAGCTTGCACGGAATAATGAGGATATGTATCTCTTCTCATCGTATGACATCGAGCGTGTGACAGGTAAGCCCTTTAGCGATATTTCTTTAACGGAGCATTATCGTTCTTTTGTTGATAATGCAAAGATTCGTAAAAAGAAAATAAATGCACGCGTTTTTTTCCAGACATTAGCGGAAATTCAATTTGAGTCCGGTTATCCCTATATTTTATTTGAGGATACTGCTAATCGATCGAATCCGATAGCTGGGCGCATAAGTATGAGCAATTTATGTTCAGAAATTTTGCAGGTGAGTGAGGCGAGTGAACTGGAGACAGATTTAACTTATCGCACGATTGGAAGTGATATATCCTGCAATCTTGGATCCATGAATATTGCCAATGCAATGGAAAGTCCTGATTTTGGACAGACCGTGGAATCTGCTGTTCGTGCTCTTACTGCTGTTTCGGATATGAGCAATATTGCTTGTGTGCCTTCCATTGCGAAAGGCAATACTGAAAGTCATGCGATTGGTTTGGGACAAATGAATTTGCATGGGTTTCTAGCGCGTGAGCAGATCTATTATGGGTCTCCAGAAGCGATTGATTTTACCAATATCTATTTTTATATTGTGACATATCACGCCATACGGGCTTCCAATTTAATTGCGCACGAACGTCAAGAAATGTTTGCAGGGTTTGAAAAATCAGCTTATGCAGATGGACGTTTTTTCGAAAAATATATTGAAAAAGAATGGAAACCGCAATTTCCGCTTGTGCAAGAGCTTTTTGCACGGAATAATATTGTTATTCCAGATCAAAAGGATTGGCAGGAACTCAAAAAATTAGTTATTGAGTATGGGCTTTATAACCGCAATTTGCAGGCAGTTCCACCTACGGGATCTATTTCCTATATTAATCATGCCACTTCTTCCATTCATCCAATTGCTTCAAAAATTGAAATTCGCAAAGAAGGAAAAATTGGGCGCGTTTATTATCCCGCTCCTTATATGGATAATACGAATTTGAATTTTTACCAAGATGCTTATGAGATTGGTCCTGAAAAAATTATAGATACCTATGCTGCTGCAACACAGCATGTTGATCAAGGTCTTTCATTAACATTATTTTTTCCTGATACAGCGACCACACGTGATATTAACCGCGCACAAATTTATGCTTGGAAAAAGGGTATCAAGAGTATTTACTATGTACGATTACGGCAAGTAGCATTAAGTGGAACAGAAGTTGATGGCTGTGTTTCGTGCAGTTTATAGGAGATCATCATATGACAAAGATTACAACCAAAAATCCTGTTGTGTGTGCTGTTAATTGGAATAGATTACATGATGAGAAAGATCTTGAAGTATGGAACCGCTTAACTGGGAATTTTTGGTTACCTGAGAAAGTTCCACTTTCCAATGATATTCCCTCATGGTCAAGCTTAACGGATGAAGAACGCAAGCTAACGATTCGTGTTTTTACAGGACTAACGCTTCTCGATACAATTCAAAACACTGTAGGAGCCATTTCGCTTCTGGCTGATGCGATAACAGAGCATGAGGAGGCAGTTTTGACGAATATTGCCTTCATGGAAGCGGTTCATGCACGTTCTTATTCCTCTATTTTTTCAACCCTTTGTTCGACGGTAGAAGTTGATGATGCGTTTAGATGGTCAGAAGAAAATATTCATTTGCAGAAAAAGGCTAGATTAGTACTTGAGCGTTATGAAGCAAATGATCCACTTAAGAAAAAAATTGCTTCGACTTTGCTGGAAAGCTTTTTATTTTATTCTGGTTTTTATTTGCCCATGTATTGGGCCAGTCGCGCTAAGTTGACCAATACAGCAGATCTTATTCGACTAATCATTCGTGATGAAGCAGTCCATGGTTATTATATAGGTTATAAATTCCAATTGGGCTTTGCAAAGCTTGATGAAGCCAAAAGACAAGAAATTAAAGATTTTGCTTTTAACCTGCTCTTTGATCTTTATAACATCGAGTGCAAATATACTGAAGATCTTTATGATGCGCTTGGATTGACAGAAGATGTTAAAATTTTTCTTCATTATAACGCTAACAAGGCTTTAATGAATTTAGGTTTTGAAGCTCTTTTCCCCCCTGAGGTTTGTCGTGTTAATCCCGCTATTTTGGCAGCTTTATCACCAAACTCTGACGAAAATCATGACTTTTTTTCAGGGGCAGGTTCTTCTTATGTCATTGGCAAGGCGGTTGCTACTACGGATGATGATTGGGAATTTTAATGTTTGCATGCAAATAGAAGTGCGCGGGGTATTCCACTGAGGTCTTTGCGCATTTCTAAACATTGAAAGCCATTTGTTTCAAACAAATTGCATACTTCTTTTTCTTGAGAGTAACCAATTTCAACAGCGATAGTGCCGTTTTCTTTTAAGTAGTTGGCTGCTTCATGGGCGAGCTTTCGATAAAAATCAAGACCATCTTTTCCACCGACAAGAGCGCGCAATGGATCATGTAAGCGCACTTCTTTTGCAAGTTTTTTGATATCTTTTGCGGGAATATAAGGTGGATTGGAAACAATAAAATCAAAGTGACCAGTGACAGAATCAAACCAATCGCTAAGAAGAGGTGTGAAGCGATGTATTACTTCAGCATTTTTTGCATTTTTTGTCGCTGTTTTAAGGGCATCTTCAGAAATATCGACAGCGACTGCATAGGATTGTGGAATTTGTTTAAGAATGGCAATGGCAATGGCGCCACTTCCTGTCCCCATATCAAGGAGTGTTATTTTTCTCGAGTTTTTGATCTGTTTTTGGAGAAAAGGGAGAACAAGATCTATCAGCGTTTCTGTATCAGGGCGAGGTTCTAACGTCTCTTGAGACAACGTAAAAGATATACCATAAAATTCTCGTGCTCCTATAATACGGTAAATGGGTTCGCCTGCAATACGGCGTTGTAAAGCCTGTTCTATTTGTATAATATGCTCAGAAGATAGATGCATATCTGGTTTAGAAATTCTTTCAGCAGCATTTATTCCTGTTATCCATTCAACGAGTATTCTCGCATCGAGATCGGCTTCAGCAATCCCTTTCGTGCGCAATTTTTCTTGCATTTGTTGGATAACATTCTTGAAAGAATATTTGCTCAATTATTATCCATTTCCATCAGCAGTGTTGTTTGATGATCTGAGATGAGTGCATGAAGAAGTTCATCAAGATCTCCCTCTAGAATGCGATCAAGCTTATACAAGGTTAGATTAATACGGTGATCCGTGATGCGTCCTTGTGGAAAATTATAGGTACGAATGCGTTCTGAACGATCACCAGAACCAACTTGGCTCTTACGGGAAGCTGAACGTTCATTTTCCGCTTTTTGTCGTTCGATATCGAATAAGCGTGCCCGTAAAATTTGAAGGGCTCGTGCTCGGTTTTGATGTTGTGATTTTTCTGCTTGTACGACCATAATTCCTGTTGGAATATGCGTGATACGAACAGCTGAATCCGTTGTATTAACATGCTGTCCTCCTGCTCCAGATGCACGCATTGTGTCGATACGAATATCTTCAGGACGAATATCAATATCAATATCTTCAGCCTCTGGAAGTACAGCAACGGTAGCAGCAGATGTATGGATACGTCCACCTGTCTCTGTTTCAGGGATGCGTTGCACACGATGGACACCTGATTCATATTTCAATTTAGAAAAAACACCTTTTCCTGAAATGCTAGCAATAATCTCTTTATATCCGCCAACTTCCCCCTCACTGAGTGAAATAACTTCTACTTTCCAATGGTGAGCATGGGCATAACGTTCATACATGCGAAAAAGATCACCGGAAAAAAGTGCTGCTTCTGATCCACCCGTTCCTGCTCGAATTTCAATAATAGCGCTTTTTTCATCAGCAACATCTTTAGGCAAAAGCAGAATCTGGAGTTCTTTTTCAAATTGCTCTACTTTTTTATATAACGATGATAGCTCTTCTTGGGCAAGATTACGCATCTCTATATCTGTTTGTTTATCGTTGATAATCGTTTCTAATTCTGTAATCTCTTCGTAAAGAGCATTTAATGCGCGTATAGAGGTAATAACGGGTTGTAGTTCTGCATATTCAGAAGCTAATTTGACATATGTTTCAGCATTTGGATTGGTTGTCATTTGGCTTTCAATTATTTCAAAGCGCTTTTCAAGCTGTTTTATGCGATCTTGTGGCAAAGAAACCATGATAATACTGGCCTAATTTTTCATAATACAATTTTTTATAATATTTTGTTGCAACATTTCTCATTATAACAGTTTTTTTGTTATAACACTGGCAATGAATTATTGTATAGCATCATACCAAAAGGGGTAATAGAGCAGAAAAACTTTTTTGCCAATGAAAACTATTATATTTTAAAAGTAAATTTTTATAAAATTCGATTTATCTGAGATATCTTCATCTCATGGCATATAATCATCTTTTTAAGAGTTTTTTTTTCCGTAAAGTTCAAGACGATGATGAACAATATCATAGCCAAGGGATTTTGCAATTTCCTCCTGCAGTTTTTCAATAATATCAGAATGAAACTCGATAACTTGTCCTGTTTCTATATCAATGAGATGATCATGATGTTGCCCATCTGCTTGCTCAAAACGAGATGGACCACCACTAAAGGTATGGCGGTGAATTGTTCCATTTCCTTCTAATATTTTCATGGTTCGATAAACTGTTGAGAGTGAAATACTCGAATCTATTTTGTTTGCACGCTGAAAAATTTCAAATGCATTGGGGTGATCATTTGTATCAGTCAAAATATCAAGAATAACACGCCGCTGGCGCGTTACTCTTAAACCAGCTGTGCGCAATTCTTGCTCATAGTCTCGCTTTTTATTCATCGTTCACTGTTTGCTTTTCAAACAAAGGCTCCATGACAGTGTTTGTATTTTTTCTCTGAACCGCAAGGACAACGTTCATTGCGTCCAACTTTTCCCCATGTGCTTACATCATTGGGGTCACGGTCTTGTGGATTAACAAACCTATTTTCTTGTGATCGTGCCCATAATGGTGGAGTATTTTCTTGATTTTGATCATTAAAAACAGAAGAATCAGCACCAGTTTGTTCCGGCAGGGACGGATCGGTAGTTTGTTGAATAATTTCAAAGCGCATAAGTTTAGAAGTCACAATCCGGCGCAAATTTCTTAGCATACTTTGAAAGAGTTCAAAAGATTCGGTCTTATACTCATTGAGTGGATCTCGTTGTGCATAACCACGAAAACCCACAACAGAACGCAAATGGTCTAAACTTACCAGATGTTCACGCCATAACGTGTCAATAGTTTCGAGCAATACTGCTTTGTGAAAATAAGCCATAACTTCTGGAGAATATCGTTCAGTACGCTCATTTTCAAGTTTTGTAACAGCATCTGATACACGCTCTAGAATTTGCTCCTCGGCAATTCCATCTTCTTTTGCCCATTCTTCCACTGGAAGCTCAAGATTAAAGAGTTGTTGAAGCTCTTCTTCAAGAGTTTTTGCATCCCATTTTTCAGAATATGTCCCTGAAGGAATATAAGCCTCTACGAGATCCTCTACGACTTCATTACGCATTTCAAGGATCATTTCTGATAAATCATCTGCGTTCATGACCTCCATACGCTGTTCAAAAATAACCTTGCGTTGATCATTCATGACATCATCATATTTTAGCAGATTTTTACGAATTTCAAAGTTTCGTGCTTCGACCTTTTTTTGTGCTTTTTCAAGGGCTTTATTAATCCATGGATGGATAATAGCTTCATTTTCTTTCAATCCAAGTTTTTGCAGCATACCATCCATACGGTTAGAGCCAAAGATACGCATAAGATCATCTTGAAGAGAGAGAAAGAATTTTGAGCGACCAGGATCGCCTTGGCGACCAGAACGTCCACGAAGTTGGTTATCAATACGACGGCTTTCATGACGTTCAGTAGCGATAACGTAAAGCCCTCCAGCCGCTAAAGCTTTTTCTTTAAGCTTCTGAACATCTTTTTTTATTTCTTCAATTTTAGCTGTCCGCTCTGGACCTTCTGGGATATCCTGTAACTCTTGTCGGATGCGCATTTCAACATTACCACCAAGCTGTATATCCGTACCGCGTCCTGCCATGTTGGTTGCAATGGTGAGAGCTCTAGGAACTCCTGCTTGCGCAATGATATATGCTTCTTGTTCGTGATAGCGAGCATTTAAGACTCTAAAATCGGTAATGCCTTCTTTTCGCAAACGCTCTGCCAATTGTTCTGACTTTTCAATAGAGGTTGTTCCAACAAGAATAGGCTGTTCTTTTTCGTGAGCTTGACGGATATCACGCACAATTGCCCGATATTTCTCTTCTGCTGTTCGATAAATCTCATCATCTTCATCAATACGTTGTATTGGCAAATTTGTAGGGATTTCGACAACGTCAAGACCATAAATATTTCTGAATTCTTCGGCTTCTGTTGTTGCAGTTCCAGTCATGCCAGATAATTTCCTATACATACGGAAGTAATTTTGGAAAGTGATGGAAGCAAGTGTCTGGTTTTCTGGTTGAATAACAACATGCTCTTTAGCTTCTAACGCTTGATGAAGTCCTTCAGAATAACGCCGCCCAGGCATCATTCGCCCTGTAAATTCGTCAATAATAACGATTTCATCATTGCGAACAATATAATCTTTATCGCGAGCAAAGAGTTTATGAGCTTTTAGAGCATTATTGACATGATGAACGATAGCGACATTTTCTATGTCATAAAGACTCTCACCTTTAAGATGCCCAGCTTGTTCGAGCATTTTTTCAATTTTTTCAGTACCAACTTCGGTAAAGGTCGTTGTTTTTTGTTTTTCGTCTATTTCATAGTCTTCTGGAGTTAAGGCAGGAATAAATGTATCAATAAGGTTATAGAAGTCAGTACGATCTTCTAGAGGACCAGAAATAATAAGGGGGGTACGGGCTTCATCAATAAGAATCGAATCAACTTCATCAACAATTGCGTAATGATGTCCACGTTGGACCATTTGACTATGATCGAAAGCCATATTATCACGCAAATAATCAAAACCTAGTTCATTATTTGTGGCATAGGTGATGTCGCATGCATAGGCTTCTCGGCGGGCATCACTATCAAGATCATGAAGAATCACGCCTGTTGTAAGCCCTAGAAAACTAAAAATTTTCCCCATTGTTTCAGCATCACGACTGGCGAGATAATCGTTTACTGTCACAACATGAACGCCTTTACCTTCCAATGCATTGAGATAAATTGGTAGAGTTGCCATTAATGTTTTACCTTCACCAGTACGCATTTCAGCTATGCCGCAGTCGTGAAGGACCATTCCACCAATAAGTTGTACGTCAAAAGGACGCATGTCATAAACACGTTTTGCGGCTTCACGAACAGTCGCGAAAGCTTCCGGTAAGAGCAAATCAACACCCTCACCTTCACTAAGACGTTTACGAAAGGCATCTGTTTTTTGGCAAAGTTGCTCATCACTTAATTTTACGAATTGTTCTTCCAAAGCATTAATTTGTGCAACTTTTTGGCGGAGTGCTTTGAGATGTCGCTCATGAGCTGAACCAAAAAACTTACGGGCAAAAACACCTAAACTGACCATCTCTGGCCCTTTCTTTTAATTGTTGTCACTCTTGTTGGGTAATTCATACGCTCTCCCCATACTCTACATTTTCTTCAAATTATCTGATATCATTAGTGACATCATGAAATGCAGATGGTACCATTATACTTGCTGGTGTGCAATTTTTCACTCTAATTGTAAAGTAGAGATAAGAGGCTAAGCGCTTTATGTCAACTTTAAGTATGCTATTTAACTGATACAATACAAAGTAATTTAAGATACAATATGTCATTTTTCTCTATTATCATGTTTTTCATCTGCATTAGATAGGATTGGAGAAACTGAGATAAAAGGATAATTTTATACTTTTTTAAAATAAAATTACTAATTTATTTCTCTATGTTTAAAGATTAAAGTGTTATGGTAAAGAAAATTGGAATCTTGAACCTGCCTTCATTTTTAAGGAGTATATTTATGAAATTTAACTTTATCACGCTTTTTTTAGCATCAACTTTATTGGCAAGTACAAGTTTAGGGGTGAGTGCTCAAGAAGGTTTGAATTCATCGTCGAGTGATTTAAAGACTTTAGAGAAAACTTCTGAAAAAGCCGTTTCTCCTTCTCATGTTATGGCGGTTATTGATGGGAAAAATATTACAGCAGGCCAATTGGATGATTTAGCGCTTGAAATAAATCCTAATTTAGCACGTTTTCCTGATGAACAACGCCGTATGATGGTTCTAAAAGCTTATTTAGATATGCAGGCCCTCGCAAAAGCAGCAAGAAGCAAAGGTCTTGATAAGACAGAAGCTTACGATAAACGTATGGCAGTCATGCGTGACAATGTTCTTCAACAGCTTTATTTTAAACAGGCGATTGTTGATAAAATATCGGATACTGATTTGGAAGCTCTTTATAAGCAAGAAGTTGCTGCTTTACCTAAAGAGGATGAGGTTAAAGCGCGTCATATTTTGGTCAAAACGAGAAAAGAAGCAGAAGCTATCATTAAGCATTTAAATAAAGGCGAAAATTTTGAAGAGATTGCAAAGAAAAGTTCAACAGATGGTTCTGCTGCCGTTGGGGGTGATCTTGGTTATTTTAGCCATGGTCAAATGGTCAAGCCTTTTGAAGATGCCGCATTTGGTTTGAAAGTTGGCGAATACACAAAACAACCCGTTGAAAGTCCTTTTGGTTGGCATATTATTAAATTAGAAGATCGTCGTGTAAAACAACCGCCTGCATTTGATGATGTTAAAGAGATGTTGCGGACACAGCTAATAAAAAAGCGCTATCAAGAACTGATTGTTGATTTGCGTAGCAAGATAGATGTGAAATACCCTGATCCTAATGTTACAAAAATCATGGAATCGCTTCATCAAAATGGGACGCTACTTCCCGATGAAACATCTGATGAAGAAGATACGGAATAGCTAGGAAAAATAAGTAGATAGCCTCTTTAATAGATAATTTGCTAGGTTAGTTTTGTTCAAAAAGCCTAGCAGTTTTCTATGAGAGGTTATTGATCTGCAATCATTTCATTTTTTTATAGAAAGCATATTGTGGTTTTGAAAATCTCTCCTTTGTCGCCTCAAAAGATCCAAGAGCTTTCTCCATTATCTGGTGTACGGATAGCAACAGCTGAAGCTGGGATTAAATATAAAGATCGTACAGATCTTCTTTTCATCATATTCGATAAGCCAGTGAGTGTGGCCGGTGTTTTTACTCGTTCAAAATGTCCATCTGCACCTGTAGAGCATTGTCGTGCATCGCTTCCTCATGGGGTTGCAAGGGGTGTTGTTGTGAATTCTGGAAATGCAAATGCTTTTACAGGAAGCAAAGGAAAGCACACAACCGATGCAATTATTTGTGCAGCAGCGAACGCTTTAAAGGTTAGAGAAGATGAAATTTTTATAGCTTCTACGGGTGTTATTGGTGAGCCAATGGATGCATCGGGTATTGTCAATCTTTTACCAAGTATGACAGAGACAGCAGAAGAGGGAAATTGGTTGGAAGCTGCAAAAGCCATAATGACAACGGACACATTTCCAAAACTTGCGACGCGCACTTTTGACTGTGGGGGAGAGCGTGTTACCATTAATGGAATTGCAAAAGGTGCTGGTATGATTGCACCCGATATGGCGACAATGCTGTCATTTGTGGTTAGTGATGCTACCATTTCTTCGGATGCACTCCAATCCATGTTATTAGAGGCAGTTGAGGGTTCTTTCAATTCAATTACTGTTGATAGCGATACCTCAACTTCAGATACGCTTATGTTGTTTGCGACAGGGAAAGAACATGTTCCATGTCTTACAAGTAAATCTGATCCGCGTTATGGGGTTTTTGTGAAACAATTGAGTGCACTTCTGCATGAAC
This sequence comes from Bartonella sp. AA97HXZ, assembly GCF_042196985.1. NCBI lineage: Bacteria > Pseudomonadati > Pseudomonadota > Alphaproteobacteria > Hyphomicrobiales > Bartonellaceae > Bartonella > Bartonella sp. AA97HXZ. The sequence continues at coordinate 60,754 of NZ_JBHIRC010000005.1, forward strand.
TTGCACTACAAGTTGTTTGTGATGGTGAAGGTGCTCGTCATTTAATTGAGGTTAATGTGGTGGGTGCTACAACAAATAATGCAGCTAAAACTATTGCTTTATCAATTGCAAATTCACCGCTCGTAAAAACGGCTATTGCCGGTGAAGATGCGAATTGGGGGCGGGTCGTTATGGCAGTTGGGAAGGCCGGTGTTGAAGTCGATCGTGATCTATTGACGATTTGGTTTGGTGAGCATCGTGTGGCCGTGAATGGCGTACGAGATCCTGAGTATTGTGAAGAGACAATAGGTACTTATATGCAAGGTAAGCACATCACGATTCGTGTTGATATCGGTTTGGGTAAGAGTACGGCGACGGTTTGGTCTTGCGATTTAACAAAAGAGTACGTTATGATCAATAGCGATTACAGAAGTTAATGGATGCACTTTATATTTAACAGTTTATTATTTTTCAGAGCAAATGGGGTATGTGAGCTCTTTTAGGAGCAGAGGGGATATGATAGAAAAGTCAGTTATCTTTATGTTCCCTATTGGGGAGTGATATGTGTATGAAAAGTTCCATTCTTCTTGTTATTGCATGTGCACTGTTAGATCAGAATAATCGTGTTTTGCTTACACAGCGTCCTGAAGGAAAATCACTGGCTGGTTTATGGGAGTTCCCTGGTGGCAAGGTTGAGCAAGGTGAAACTCCGGAAGCATCATTAATTCGTGAACTAGAGGAAGAGCTTGGTATTTATGTTCAACCAAATAATTTACACCCTTTAACGTTTGCGAGCCATAGCTATAAAACATTTCATCTCTTAATGCCATTGTACCTTTGTGACCATTATGAGGGCGTTGCGCAAGGACGAGAAGGGCAAAATTTAGAATGGGTTTTTATTAATGATCTTGATAAATACCCTATGCCTGATGCTGATAAACCATTGGTTCAGGTATTGAAAAATCACCTTCTTTAATGTGTTATAAGAAGGAAATATTGTTTAAATATAAATTAATATATTGAGTTATAATGATAATTTATAATTTTTTTATGTTGCATGGGGAAGTCCAGAGTCGTAAAAATTTTTCTCATTTCAAGTCTGTTTTATGTTAAATTAATCAAAACCATTCTTTTGCACGTTCCAAGCGGGGAGATTCATGTGGATAAAATTATTTAAGAAAGAAATAAAATACGTGCTGAAAGAACACTCTCCAATAGCCAAGGGTTATCGCAACATTGAGAATTGGCAAAGTGTATAATGATGCCTTTGCACGCTTCATAAGCATAAAAATGGTGGTAGATAATGGATTTATACTTTTCGCGATTATTATTGAGAGATTGTCTTGGAGGCACCGAGAGATATTAGGAGTATTTATTTCATAAGATATCGATAATAGGAAAAATTTCAAAAAATGTTGCTTTTGATTAAGAGGGGCATATCGCTTACGTAATATAGAACGCCATTGTGTTGCATATTTGCGGGGTTGTTTAAAAGAGGCATCTCGCAATATTCCAAAGCCCATTTCGTGCCGGCACTCGTGAATGGTATAATGGTAAAGCTTTATAAGATAAAATCTATTGAGCGCCACTATCTTTACGCTTATGAAGGAGTAAGCTAGTTCCAATGTTAGTTACGATAGCTCTTGGCATTTGAGGGCATTCAGAAGGGATATTTTTCTTTTCGTAATCATTTTTACTTATACATCAATTCCGCTTGTGATGAACAGACAAGCGGCTTTGATTGATCCAACATAAAAACAGATTTGAAATAAAAAATCTTACGATATTTAGAATGCTTGACGCAGAGTGAATGATGGATAATTATCCTTATAAATCAATATATTGTAATAATAAAACATTCAATTAATTTTTTATAGGAGGCATGTATGAAGTTTCTTGAATTGGACGGCGTTTTGCGATGGGATATTGATTTTTTTTAGCGATACGCGTAATTGCTTTTTCCAAGGGCTCAATCATAACGTCCATAGAAAAACCATTTGCGTGAATAATATTTGCGTGATCAACCATAATAGCAACATGATCTTTCCAAAAAATTAAATCGCCTCGTTGAAGTTTATCAGTATCTGTAAGAGGACTGCCTATAGTTTCTTGCTGCATATCGGTGTCACGTAAAACTATTTGATCGGTCATCATCATAGAGAGCTGAATGAGTCCCGAGCAATCAATTCCAAAACCGCTGACACCACCCCAAAGATAAGGTGTACGGATAAAGGTTTCTGCAACTGTGACATAATCTTCATATACGCGTCCAATGGGGTTGAGATGACTCGTAATGATTGCTGTTCCATTTTCAAGAATAGAATACATTGTGTCACGGACTTCAATTTCATCAACAACACTGACTTTGCTTCCCATAGATAATGGGGATACTATTGGTCCACGTAAGTCAGCGTGTAAATATTTAAATGTGCGTGGTACTGAAACCACATGCGTTTGTTTTATGGTTGATGTACAAAGAACTTTTGTATCAATATAACCGACATAACCATCTTTGAGTGATTGTCCCCACGACAATGTTTTCCCTTGTTCAAAAATGAGAAGTTCTTCTCCCAATAAGCATTCTGTTTGTCTTTCACTTTTTTTACTATTTTCTTTAAAAAGTCCAGCGACCGCTGTATTAACACGTCTTTTTTCACCTTGAACAAAGCGTTGAGCTGTAATTTCTGTTTCAAGACGTTGATCTGCTAGATCATCTCTGAATGCATGAAGTCTTGGGTCTTTAGAGATCATCTTTTTGCTTTCCATTTTGTTACTTCTTACCTTTAAACAAACTCATGAAAACTCTATTGGTAAGGTTTTTATCCTCAAACAAAACTAAGAACACAGTGTAAGACCAATTATTCTTTAAGCTGCAAAATTGTCCATTTTTGTGGATATTTGTGTCAAAATTCATTTTTAAAAATATTATAAAGGGCACGAATAGTTTGTGCTGATCCACCAATAGGGTATCCTGGTTTTTCTTTTGGAACCCATCCATAAAGGTCAAAATGCGCAAAATGTTCAGCTTTTTCAACAAAAGAATTAAGAAATAAAGCAGCTGTTATAGAACCAGCAAAGCTGTTTCCAGTTACATTGTTAAGATCAGCAATTGGTGATGATAACATCTCTTGGTAAGGTTTCCAAAGGGGCATTTGCCAAAGAGGATCAAAGACAGCGTGAGCAGATTCAGAAATTTGTTGTGCCCATATTGAATCATTACAATAAAATGCGGGAAGATCTGGTCCTAGTGCTATACGCGCTGCCCCTGTTAAAGTAGCCATACAAAGCATGAATTGTGGACTTTCTTCATCACCATAGGCGAGTGCATCGGCAAGGACAAGGCGCCCTTCAGCATCTGTATTACCTACTTCAACACTTAAACCTTTACGACTTTTGAGAATATCACCTGGTCGGTAAGCATTCCCAGAAATTGCATTTTCTACAGCTGGAATCAAAACGCGTAAACGGAAAGGCAATTTTGCATCCATGATAAGTTTAGCCAATCCCAAAACGTTTGCTCCACCCCCCATATCTTTTTTCATAAGTAACATGTTATTGGCTGATTTAATATCGAGACCTCCAGTATCAAAAGTTACGCCTTTGCCCACCAACGTTATTTTAGGATGATGTTCTTGCCCCCAGAGTAACTCAATCAGTCGTGGTGCAGTGCTGCCTGCTCGTCCTACAGCATGAATCATCGGAAAGTTATGGATTAAGAGATCGTCTCCACAAATACTTTTGATATGAGCACCGTAGGTTTTTCCTAGTTTTCGAGCTTCTTTTTCGAGAGTATCAGGGTTCATATCATTGGCTGGAATATTAATGAGATCACGGACGAAAAAGACAGCTTCATAAATTCGTTGGAGCTCATTGAGATCAATCGCCTCATTGACATGGATAGATAATGATTTGAAAGAAGAATTTTGACGATAGCGATTAAATTGATAGCTACCAAATGCCAATCCAAGATAGGTATTTATTTCATCAGAGGTTGTACCTTCTAAATGCCATTGACCAGCAGGAAGCTTTTGAGCAAGCAGTCCTGTGATAAAAGGATCGTTACCATTGCCAATTCCAAATAAAACTTTTTTTAAATGCCCCGTTTCGTGAGGAATAAAGAGTATTTGTCCTGCTTTACCAGTAAAGTCATTAACTTTTATCCATGCTGTTGTTGACGCATCAAGTGATAAGTTGGCAAGAGTTCTTTGGTTTACCAATATGATAGGGCAACTGTTATCGATACGCGTTGAGGTAAAATGAATGTGGTGGTGCATAGTTATGAGATCCTTATAGTCGTCTAAGTGCGACATATTCGACCAAATGATTTTTTCCCTTTCGTAGAATGAGATTGGACCGTGGTCGTGTTGGCAATATATTTTCCTGTAAATTTTTTAAATTAATCGTTTGCCAAAGATCCTCAGCGATTTTTGAGGCTTCTTTTTCATTGAGGTGGGCATAACGATGAAAATAGGATTCAGGATTTTGAAAAGTTGTTTTACGCAAACGTTTAAAGCGCTCCAAATACCAGTGACGAATGACTTCTGTTTCGGCATCGACATAGATTGAAAAATCAAAAAAATCTGATACGAAAGGAATAGCTTTTCCATCTTTAGGAAGATCACTGACTTGTAATACATTAATACCTTCAACAATTAAAATATCAGGACGATCAATGGTAATTGTCTGATTTTCTAGAACATCATAGGTCATATGTGAGTAAAGTGGGGCACGAACATTTCCGATACCTGCTTTTATAGCCGAAAGAAAGCACAGCAGTTTTTTAATGTCATAGGAATCAGGAAATCCTTTACGATTCATACGATTTTTTTGCTGTAAGATTGCGTTAGGATAGAGAAAACCATCCGTTGTGATTAGATCAACTTTAAGACTAGATGTCCAACGTTTCAACAGTTCTTGAAGAATGCGAGCCGTGGTTGATTTTCCTACAGCTACAGAACCAGCAATTCCAATAATAAAGGGCGTTTTTCTACTCTCTTCTTGATGGAGAAACTGCTGACGTTTGTGAAAAAGTTCCTGTACTGCTTCAACATGGCATGATAACAGACGCGATAAAGAAAGATAAATGCGTTGGACTTCTTTAAGATCGATAGGATCATCAATAGAGCGTAAACGCTTAATTTCATCAAAAGTCAAAGTAAGAGGTGTGTCTTCACGAAACTCTGACCATTCTTGTGCAGTAAAAACACGATAGGGTGAATATCGGTCAGAAACGGATTTGACCAGATTATCTTTCTGATTAATTTTTTGTATAGTCGTATCAATCATTTGTATTTGTCGAGATTTTTTTGCAGCAGCAATTGATTAAGAGTAGACAGATGAGCGGCTTTATTTTCATATAAATTTTGTTTTGCATGCTCTCTTCTTTTAAGATAATAGATCATTTTTCATTAACTTATAGTCCAGTCATTCCAGTTTGCACGGATTTGTGCTAATGAGTGCCCTTGCGCCAAAAAAGCCCATAAAAGTAGACGCGCTTTTACGGCTGATAAATAACCAGACATGAGAGCACCAGAAGCAATCATATCAATTTCGGAGCCTTTATAGCCATAAGTTATACGAGTTGTTGAGCCATTACAACAACGACTAGCAATAATGATTGGTATTTTTTGTGCATATTGTTGTACAAGGTCTGCTTCTTGAAAACTACAGTGTCCTGCACCAAAACCAGCAATAACAACTCCAGCATAATACCCACTTTCAAGGCATAGTTTCATTAATTGTGCACCAGATGATAAAGAGGAATAGAGCAGTGCAATTTGATGGTCATGGTTTTGGGGAAGATCAAACGTTGTCGGAAAAAATTTTCGATCATTGAAATAAATAAGTTTTCCCTCTAAAATAGTTCCTAAAACACCTGCAAGACCTGATTGAAATGTTTCGACTTTGACGGTATGGCTTTTATAGAGCCAATAAGGTGAATGAATTGCATCATTTATGACAACGAGAACGCCCCTGTTACGACTTTGTGTGGCTGCTGCGACACGAGTGGCTGCTAAAATGTTTGCGGGGCCATCGGCGCCTGCTTCATGAGGCATGCGCATAGCGCCGGTTATGATGAGTGGTTCGGCTTCCTTCCAATAAAGAGAAAGAAAAAAAGCTGTTTCTTCCAGAGTATCAGTCCCTTGTGTTAAAACAATACCTTCTGCACCAGCGTTTATTTGTTGTTTTGCCCACTTAATTATTTCAAAAAACATTTGAAACGATAAAGATCCACTTGGTATTTGCATTAATGTTTGTGCATGAATATCAGCAACGTTATTTAAATCAGGAACACTTTTTATGAGGTTATCTGAAGTTAAAGTCGGTTGCATGTGACCAAAACTATCAGCAGTCATTGCAATTGTTCCACCTAAGGTCCCTATGGCTATTTTTTTCATAATTTTCCTCTAAAAAGCACAAACTGTTTATATAAAGCTATTTAGCAGTAATTTACATTGACAACAATGATATCATTTTTCCAATTTTCAACAAATTGAGTTATGCTGAATCATTGTGTTTTGCTGTATATGTTCTTAAATAGGACAATAGTAATTGAGTTTTACATTGTATGAAAAGAAATCAATATTAAAAAGTAAAGTTAATATTAAGGAGTTTCCTTATGACAGAACATAAGCCAGACATAATGTATGGTACAACAATTATTACGGTACGAAAAGGTGGACAAGTCGTGATGGCCGGGGATGGTCAGGTCTCTCTTGGACAGACAATTATGAAAGGCAATGCACGTAAAGTGCGTCGTCTTGGAAAGAACGGAGTGGTTATTGCTGGTTTTGCTGGTGCTACGGCAGATGCTTTTACATTACTGGAGAGATTGGAAACAAAGCTTGAACAATATCCTGATCAGCTTATGCGTGCTTGTGTGGAACTTGCAAAAGATTGGAGAACAGATCGCTATTTGCGTCGTCTCGAAGCAATGATGCTCGTGGCTGATAAGAAAGTAACTTTGGCTCTAACAGGGCTTGGTGATGTCTTAGAACCAGAAGATGGGGTTATGGCAATTGGCTCTGGAGGAAATTTTGCTCTTTCAGCAGCGCGTGCACTCATGGATTTGGATTTAGATGCAGAAACTATTGCTCGTAAAGCTATGGCTATTGCCGCTAAAATTTGTGTTTACACCAATGATCATTTTACGATTGAAACATTGGATGCAGAATTATCTTCTTTAGAGAAAGCTATTTAAATGTGTGTTGTATTTTCCCCTCGTGAGACTGTTTCTGAACTTGATCGTTTTATTATTGGCCAAAATGATGCCAAACGCTCTGTAGCTATTGCATTGCGCAATCGGTGGCGTAGGCAACAGCTTGATGAGCCGATGCGTGAAGAAGTTATGCCAAAAAATATTTTAATGATAGGGCCAACAGGTGTTGGTAAAACAGGAATCGCACGTCGATTAGCAAAACTTTCTGGAGCACCTTTTGTGAAAGTAGAAGCGACGAAATTTACTGAAGTTGGTTATGTGGGACGTGATGTTGAGCAAATTATTCGAGATCTTGTTGAAATTGCCATTTCTCTTGTGCGTGAAAAGAAACGGGATGAAATAAAAGAAAAGGCTCACGTGAATGCTGAAGAGCGGGTTTTAGACGCCCTTGTTGGTAAAACAGCAAGTCCTGCTACCCGTGATAGTTTTCGTAAAAAATTGCGTGAAGGTGAATTGGATGAGAAAGAGATTGAAATTGAAGTCGCCGATAATAATAGCAATAGTGCTTCAACCTTTGATATTCCTGGTATGCCTGGGGCACAAATGGGTATTATGAATTTATCAGATATTTTGGGCAAAATGGGCAGTCGTACAAAAGTCCGTAAGACGACAGTAAAGGATTCTTTTAAACCGCTCATTGATGATGAATCTGAAAAACTCCTTGATCAGGAGCAAATTATTCAAGAGGCGCTTCGTGTTGCTGAAAATGACGGTATTGTTTTTATCGACGAGATTGATAAAATTGCAACTAGGGATGGTGGAGCAAGTGTTGCGGTTTCGCGTGAGGGCGTTCAACGGGATCTTTTGCCTTTGGTTGAAGGAACAACAATTGCTACAAAATATGGGCAAATCAAAACAGATCATATTCTTTTTATTGCCTCAGGTGCATTTCATGTTTCCAAGCCATCTGATTTATTACCGGAACTTCAAGGACGTTTGCCCATCCGTGTGGAGCTGAACCCTTTAACAAGGGAAGATTTACGGCGCATTCTAACGGAACCAGAAGCTAGTTTGATTAAACAATATATTGCTCTTATGGCAACAGAAGAGGTTCATTTGGAAATTACCGATGATGCAATTGATGCTTTAGCAGATATTGCTGTAGATTTAAATGCAAGGATTGAAAATATAGGGGCACGTCGTTTGCAAACAGTGATGGAGCGCGTTTTGGATGAGATTTCTTTCACTGCACCTGATAAAGCTGGAACATCGTTTAAAATTGATGCTGCTTATGTGAGAAAATCTATTGGCGAGCTTGCTGCTGATATCGATCTTTCACGTTTTATTCTTTGAAAGTTATTGCTTGTTCTGTTTATCTGCGTGCTTCGATAATTTTGAAACCATGGGCTTGTTCATGTATCAACACTGTGCGGAAAATATTTTTTAATAATGTTTCATAAGGCAGGTGGCGGTTTGCAACAAAAAGCAGACTGCCGCTTGGCTTTAAGCACTTTGCAGCATTTATAATAAAATTTTTTCCTAATGAAACATCTGTTGTTTGTTGTGTGTGAAACGGTGGATTTGAAATGATTGTGTCATATAGATTTGTGATAGGTTCATGTACAAGGTCATGCCAATAAAAATGAATTGGAAAAGGAGCTGTTATGGATTTAAGGTGCTGTTTTGCTGCTCTCAAAGCATTGTAGTCTGCTTCATAAAGGTCGAGAGCGGTGAGTTTTTCACTTCTTTCAAGCGCAACGTGAGAAAGATAACCCCATCCAGCACCAAAATCAGCCGTTTTTCCAGAAATAATTTTGAGCATATAAGAAGCAAGCGCAGCAGATCCTGGATCAATACGTCCGTGTGAGAACATACCAGAAGTGGTTTGAAATTTACCAAAAGTGAGCGGTGGTGAGCGCAATTGCGCAATGTTATGTCTCTCAATTTGTTGAGGAACTTGCAACCAAAATACAAGACCATGATTTTTAGACAATTTATTGGTGATGGGAACAATTGTTTTGACCCATTTTATCATTGAAGCAGCACCAGCAATTTTATCCCCACTGATTACAATCCATCCATTGGGTTTAACGCACTCTAATAAATCAAGAAAACAATTTTGGTTAAAACCACGATATTTGCTCAAATGTAAAAATGCACCATCATAGCTGAAAGTTTTATCTATTTGAGGAGAGCAGTGAAATTGAGTATCGACAAATTTTAAAAAATCTGGTCGCCAAGGCGTAATAACTTTTAAATTTTGTGCCCATTCTGGAGCTGGGATTTCTGTTAAACCAAAACTTAGCCAACACTGGTTTGGATCAGGATACGGGAGTTCATGATTTTCAAAAGGCAAAAATAATAACACATATGACTCTTTCAAAGAAAAATGCCACTCCAATGTTGGGATGGCATTTCATGATACGATAAGAGGAAAAACTTACTCTTCTTTCTTACGGCGGCGCTTATTTTCAGGTTGTTTTTTTTCATCCACGCACTTTTCTTCATTCATCGCTTTATCACCGGTGATTTCCTTTCCGGTTGTTTGATCAACAACCTTCATTGATAACCGAACTTTTCCACGCTCATCAAAGCCCATTAATTTAACCCAAACTTTGTCACCTTCTTTTACAATATCTGTTGTTTTGGTGACGCGTTCTGATGCAAGCTGAGAGATATGAACGAGTCCATCACGAGAACCAAAGAAGTTTATAAATGCACCAAATTCTGCAGTTTTTACAACTGTTCCTTGGTAGATAGCACCAACTTCAGGCTCATCGACAATAGAATGGATCCAACGTTTTGCTGCTTCAATGGTTTTAGCATCAGCAGAAGCAATTTTAATGGTACCATCATCTTCAATATTAATTTTTGCTCCAGTTTGTTCCACGATTTCCCGAATAACTTTACCACCAGAGCCGATAACATCACGGATTTTATCGACAGAAATATTCATAACTTCGATTCGTGGAGAAAATTCACTCAGCTCAGCACGTGCACTGGTTAAAGCTTTCGCCATCTCATTAAGGATATGGATTCGTCCACCTTTGGCTTGTTCAAGCGCGATTTTCATAATCTCTTCGGTAATACCATCAATTTTGATATCCATTTGCAAGGCAGTAATACCATTTTCTGTTCCTGCGACTTTAAAATCCATATCTCCAAGATGATCTTCATCCCCTAAAATATCAGAAAGAACAGCAAAGCGTTCTCCTTCTTTAATCAAGCCCATAGCAATACCAGCAACAGGGCGTGCTAGAGGAACACCAGCATCCATAAGAGCAAGTGAGGTTCCACAAACCGTTGCCATAGAAGAAGAGCCATTGGATTCAGTGATTTCTGAGACAGCACGAATGGTATAAGGAAAAGATTCTTTCGTTGGTAACATGGGGTGAATTGCCCGCCATGCCAATTTGCCATGTCCAATTTCACGACGACCTGGAGAACCAAGGCGTCCCGTTTCACCCACTGAAAATGGTGGAAAATTGTAATGGAGAAGGAATGTTTCCTTATACATTCCTGTCAAAGAATCAACATATTGTTCATCTTCACCAGTTCCCAATGTTGCAACGACAATCGCTTGTGTTTCTCCGCGGGTAAAGAGTGCTGATCCATGTGTGCGGGGTAAAATACTTACTTCTGATTGGATAGGGCGTACGGTAGAAAGATTGCGTCCATCAATCCGCTTTTGGGTATCAAGAATGTTTCCGCGAACAATTTTTGCTTGCAACTGTTTAAATACGGTTGCAATTTGATCTGCACTAAATTGACAGTCTTTTTCTGGTTCTGGCATAAATTTATTGAGGATTTCTGTCTTTAGTGCATCAATTGCAGCATAACGTTCTTGCTTATCAGTAATTGTGTAAGCCTTTCGTATATCCTGTTCTGCCATTTTCTGCATCGCTTTTTCAAGCTCAGAAAGATCTTCAGGAACAAAATCACGAGGATCTTTTGCAGCAACTTCAGCAAGCTTTATAATGGCATCAAGGACAGGTTGAAGGCCTTTGTGACCAAACATTACGGCCCCCAACATGATATCTTCTGGTAATTCTTGTGCTTCTGATTCAACCATCAAAACAGCACTTTCTGTTCCAGCAACAACAAGATCAAGTTTTGATTCAGGCATTTCATCGATATGAGGATTAAGAATATATTGTCCATTACAATAGCCAACGCGGGCACCAGCTATAGGCCCCATGAAAGGAACACCTGACAGGGTCAATGCGGCAGAAGATGCAATCATCGCAAGGATATCGGGATTGTTTTCGAGATCATGCTGTATAACGGAAACAATAACTTGTGTATCATTTTTATATCCCTCAACGAAAAGGGGACGAATTGGGCGATCAATCAAACGTGCAACCAAAGTTTCATTTTCACTTGGTCGACTTTCACGTTTTAAATAGCCCCCAGGTATTCGACCAACAGCATAGGATTTTTCTTGATAATTAACGGTGAGTGGAAAAAAGTCCTGGTCTGGTTTTGGGATTTTGGCCGATACAACGGTAGCTAAGACAATCGTTTCTCCATAGGTAGCAATCACTGCACCATCAGCTTGACGCGCTATTTTCCCTGTTTCAAGGGTGAGCGGACGCCCGGCCCATTCAATTTCTATCTTGTGCGTTTTGAACATTTTTTATCCTTAATGACCAGTGTTTAAATCTTTGATTGCTCACATTCTGGTTTTGCGTAGCATACTTCCAAGATCTGGGGTGGACAACATACTTTTTATCTTTGTTGCAAGAAAAGAGAAGTAAACTGCTTAAATGCGAAACGATGAGCAGTTCTATCCCATAATAACTTATCAGTTTTTAAAATTTTTAATTAAAAGCAACACGTTGAAAAAATGGGTGTTTTTTAAATACCACTTCCATTTTTCTTTTAGCGACGCAAACCTAATTTCTTTATAAGTGTCTGATAACGATTTTGGTCAACTCCTTTAAGATAATCAAGAAGACGCCGACGTTGAGATACCATCTTCAAAAGACCACGACGAGAATGATTATCTTTTTTGTGAGATTTAAAGTGGTTTGTTAAATTAGAAATACGTTCAGAAAGTACAGCAATTTGCACTTCTGGTGATCCTGTATCACCAACTTTGTTTGCGTATTCTGCGACAAGAGCTTTTTTACGTTCAGCTGTAATCGACATCGTATTATCCTTTCCAAAAACGAAGAAACATAAAGCCACCCATAGCCGAGATGTCGTTCAGCAAGGGTCTGTGAGAAAACAGGAAAAGTCGAAGACTCTTACCCATTTTCGTTCTTATATAGGAAAGAAGGTTAAAATACTAGTCCTTGACAGCATTTTGAAGTCTTTCTTTAAATAAAAGCTTTTGTTTTGAAATATTGATTTAAATAGAGTTTTATGAGAAGTTTTTTAAAGAATTATGCATCCTTTTGATACAAAGATTATGAGCGTGTATGTGGTAACAAAAGTGATAAATACCGATTTGGAGGAAAAAGATGCAGAGCATTTCAACATTAAAACTTTTTCGTAATTCGGTATTTCGAAATTTATGGTCATCTACTCTTATTTCTAATTTGGGGGGGCTGATACAGGCTGTTGGAGCAGGGTGGTTAATGGCGTTGATTAGTTCTTCGCATTCCATGGTTGGGCTAGTTCAAAGTGCCACAACATTACCACTTGTTATGTTTTCTTTGATGGCAGGGGCATTAGCTGATAATTTTAATCGGCGTCAAATTATGTTGTGTGCGCAGATTATGATGATGGTCATATCGATGAGTTTATCTGTTTTAGCCTATATGGGATTTCTAACACCTTGGCTTTTGTTATGTTTTACGTTTTTGATTGGATGTGGTACAGCTTTTTATAATCCTTCTTGGCAAGCAACGATAGGAGATATTGTGAGCAGGGAAAATATTCCTGCTGCTGTTAGTTTGAATAGTGTCGGCTTTAATTTGATGCGGAGTGTTGGTCCTGCTATTGGTGGTGCCATCATTGCAACTTTGGGGGCATCTGCTGCTTTTTTGTTTAATGCTATAAGCTATATTCCTCTTATTGGTGCGTTGTTTTTCTGGAAGTCGAATTATGAAAACAACTCATTGCCACGAGAAAGGCTGTTAGGAGCTGTCTCAGATGGTTTGCGTTATGTTGCGATGTCACCTAATCTGCTGAGTATTATGGTTCGAGCGTTCCTTTTTGGTATAGGAGCAATTTCTATTTTAGCACTTTTGCCAATTGTTGCGCACAAAGTTCTTGGAGGAAGTGCCCTTCTTTATGGTACATTGCTCGGTTGTTTTGGGTTAGGAGCCATGACAGCAGGTATTATTAATGCAGTTGTACGGCATCATTTTCGTTCAGAAACAATTATTGCAAGTGCATTTATTGGTTTTGCCTTTTCTTGCTTTTTATTGGGAATAAGCCGTTCACTGATTATAAGCCATATTGCTTTATTTCCTGCAGGGTTATGTTGGGTTTTGGCCTTATCATTGTTTAATACATCTGTACAACTCTCTACACCACGCTGGGTTGTTGCACGTTCTTTAGCTCTTTATCAAACGGCATCTTATGGGGGGATGGCTATTGGAAGTGCAATCTGGGGAGTTTTGGCTGATGGTTATTCTCCAACAATTGCTTTGAGCGTTTGTTCTCTATTCTTGATTTTTGGTGCTCTTGCGGGGGTAAAATTTAGAATTCAAGAAATTCCTCAGATAGATTTAAATCCTCTTGATCATTTTAGAGAGCCGGAATTATTACTCGACCTCAAAGCAAGAAGTGGCCCGATTATGATAATGATCGATTATAAAATTCATGAAAATGATCTTGAAGAGTTTCTCAAAGTGATGTCGCGTCGACGCCATATTCGATTACGTGATGGTGCGCGTCAGTGGGTTCTTTTACGAGATCTTGAAAGACCTGAATATTGGACAGAGGCTTATCATATGCCAACATGGGTAGATTATTTACGCCATAATCATCGTCGCACAAAAGCGGATGCAGAAGTCAATAAGCGTCTGCGTCATTTAAATTGTGCTCCTAACGGTATAAGAGTGCACCGCATGATTGAACGCCAAACAATACCTCAAGCCAATGAGATGCTTTTAAAAGTTTCCTCTGATCATCTCCCTTAGGGTTAAAACAGTTTTTGTAAATATTACATATATTAATATTATTTCGATCAATTTGTTAGCGTAATCATAAAAAATTGCTGTTTCAATATTTAATGAATTGATTTATAATGGTTATTTTTCATTTTTCATGTTGAGTGATAGATTCTGAAAATCTTAAGCTTTTCTCGTTTCAAATCTATTTAGAGTAAATCAGTCCATATCTTTGCTTGTACATTATAAACGAGGACTAAAGTATGAGTAAAAAACGATTGAAAAAGAAATAAAAAGCCTTTTATGAATCCTTTAAATGCAAGGATTGTTGCGACATTAAGAGGAAAAAGTGTGTGGTGGTGTTAGCTTATAGCACTGACTTAAATTTTGATATGAATACGGTAAATATAGACAATGAAAAGCACCATATTTTTCTTAATTGATAGAGAAAAATATCTTTCCGCAAAAGGAGGTTGGGAAAAGAATCGATTAAATTGTGAAAATCCGCTTTGGTTTAAATAGACCTTTGTCGAGAGTGCCAATAGCAAGAAGTTGTTCCTTATAGAGGACACAAATTTCCTCTTCATCAAGAGGTGCTTTGTGATGATTCAAGAGGATAGAATGGCCTCTTATAATTCTCTGTGCTTGAGTTTCATTAAGGATATAGTGAGGGAGGCAATCTAATGCGGCGCTTGTGTCAATTAAGAGCCCATCGAGTGTTGAGAAGTTTTTTTCAAAAGAACGATTATTTTCATCTGTAGTGTTTTTATTTGGCGGAATGGCCGCTTTTAGTTCCTCCCATGTAATGAGATCTTCTTCATCAAAAGGTGCGACGGCAATACGTCTTAAATCAGCAATATGCCCATAGCAACCGAGATCACGTCCCATATCGCGTGCTAAAGAGCGCACATAAGTTCCTTTTCCGCAGGTTATTTCAAAGACAGAATGCTCTTTAGTAGGCATTTCTAATAACTTGAAAGTTTCTATTTCCACTTCACGGGGCGGAATTTCAACAACTTCCCCTTCACGCGCTAAATCATAGGCACGATTTCCAGCAATTTTGATTGCTGAAAATTGTGGAGGTGTTTGCAAAATAACACCTGTATATTGAGGAAGAAGAGCAAGTATTTTTTCTTGTGTTGGACGTATGAGAGAAGTTTTCGTTATTTCTCCTTCTAAATCATCTGTTGAGCGCTCTTGCCCCCAAGCAATATGAAAACGGTAAGTTTTTTTGCCTTGCATCACGTAAGGGACGGTTTTGGTTGCTTCGCCCAATGCAATGGGAAGGAGACCAGAAGCAAGAGGATCAAGTGTACCCGCATGTCCTGCCTTTTGAGCATGGAAGAGCCATTTGATTTGTGAGACAGCTTCTGTTGATTTCATTCCTTTTGGTTTATCAAATATGACCCAGCCAGAAACAGGACGCCCCTTTTTCTTGTGTTGCCGCGCCATATCTTTAATCCTCATCTGTATCACTATGGTGAAGATCGCGCGCAACCTCAGGCGAGCGAAGGAGGGCATCAATTTTTGAAAAATTATCAAAACTATTATCAAGTCGGAAACGCAGTTCTGGCATATATTTCATTTGTCGCAACGCATGACTGATTTCTCCACGGAGAAAACGACTATGTTTATTGAGGGTATCAACAACATCGGTATGAGAAGCATTTTTAAGAGTGCTGAGAGGTGATACAAAGCAAGTAGCAATTTTTAAATCTGGTGACATGCGTACTTCAGAGACAGAAATAACAATATCTTTTAAGATATCATCAAGCAAAATATCACGCTGTAATATATGCGCTATTGCATGACGTACTTGCTCTGCTACTCTAAGTTGCCGTTGTGATGGCCCTGCATTTTTCATCAAAGTTTTATCCTTGCTACAAGATCTCTTTTTTGACCATTTAGATAAGGAAAAAGAGATATTGTGTATAAAACCTAATAACTTTTCTCATTTCACAACAGAGTAAAGTTATTGGATTATTTTATAATGTGCGATTAATATGTTCGATACGGAAGGTTTCAATGATGTCTCCTGCACGCATGTCTTCATAATTTTCAAAGGCTATCCCACATTCTTGACCACTTTGCACTTCATTGACTTCATCCTTAAAGCGTTTGAGTGTTTTCAGCTTTCCTTCGTGAATAACGATATTATCGCGGATAAGGCGAACACCGGCTCCTCGTTCTATTTTACCTTCTGTAACACGACATCCTGCAACTTTTCCAATTTTTGTAATGTTAAAGACTTCTAGAATTTCAGCATTACCAAGGAAAGTTTCACGCTGTTCTGGTGAGAGTAATCCAGACATAGCAGCCTTGATATCGTCAACAAGATCATAAATGATGTTGTAATAACGAATTTCAATTCCTTGTGTTTTAGCAAAATCACGTGCCTGCTTATTGGCTCGAACATTAAAGCCAATTACAGCAGAGTTAGAAGCTTCTGCAAGAGAAATATCACTTTCGGTAATTCCTCCAGCACCAGAATGTACAATACGCGCACGAACCTCGTCATTTCCGAGTTTTTCCAATGCTGAAGCGATTGCTTCAATTGATCCTTGAACATCTGCTTTTATAATAAGAGAAAAATCCTTAACACCAGTCGTTTGCAATTTTGTCATCATCTGTTCAAGAGAACCACGCGAACCAGTTTGCCGCGCAACAGCTTTATCACGTGCTAATCGTTGCCGATATTCAGAAATTTCACGCGCTTTTGCTTCATGTGTGACAACAGCAAAACGATCTCCGGCTTGTGGTGTTCCTTGCATGCCTAAAATTTCAATTGGTGTAGAGGGAACGGCCTCTTTGACATGGCGGCCATGGTCGTCAATCAAAGCACGTACACGACCCCATTCATTTCCAGCAACTATAATATCAGAAGGGTGTAATGTACCTTTTTGAACAAGAACTGTTGCAACAGACCCACGTCCGCGATCCAATTTGGCTTCAATGATAACGCCCTCTGCAGTTCGTTGAGGATCTGCTTTCAGATCAAGCATTTCAGCTTGAAGAAGGATAGCTTCGAGAAGTTTATCAAGATTTTGACCAGTTTTAGCAGAAACTTCAACGTCCAAAGTTTCTCCGCCCATAGTTTCAACAAACACTTCATGTTGTAGAAGTTCTGTACGCACTTTTTGTGCATTCGCAGCTGGTTTATCAATTTTGTTGATAGCAACAATGATAGGTACACCAGCAGCTTTCGCATGATTGATTGATTCAATCGTTTGAGGCATAACACTATCATCAGCGGCTACAACGAGAACAGCAATATCAGTAACACGAGCTCCGCGTGCACGCATAGCGGTAAATGCAGCATGACCTGGTGTATCAATAAAGGTAATTTTTTGACCGTTTTGTTCTACTTGATAGGCACCAATATGCTGCGTAATACCTCCTGCTTCGCCAGAAACAACATTTGCTTTACGAATAGCATCCAAAAGAGAAGTTTTTCCGTGGTCAACATGGCCCATAATGGTTACAACAGGGGCGCGCTGCTGCATGTTTTGAGGATTATCTATTATATTAAAAATACCTTCTTCTACGTCAGATTCTAAAACACGTTTAACAGTATGGCCAAATTCAACAGCGATGAGTTCGGCAACATCTGCATCAATAACATCGCCAGGTTTCATCATTTGTCCTTGTTTCATCAAGAATTTAATCACATCAACAGAACGCTCAGTCATACGTTGTGCGAGCTCTTGAATGGTAATCGTTTCAGGAAGAACAACTTCGCGAGAAATTTTTTCTCTTGGTTCTTGATTTTGTGCACGCTTAAACTTTTCCTGTCTACGCCGCATTGCAGCCATTGAGCGCCCACGTGCGCTTCCTTCTTCATCCAGTGCACTATTCAGAGTTAGCTTTCCGCGTCTCCTCTCATCAGCTCCTTTGACAACTTTTGGTACACGTATTTCTGACTTAGCAGGATTAGCACGTCGACTATGCCGTTCTTCCTCTTTATTGTCATCTATTTTGCGTTTTTCAACCACGGTTGTGTGTTTAGGCGCAATAGGAATATCTGTCTGTTCAATGATAGGGGGAACAGGTGGAGTCTGTACTGGCAATATTTCTTCTTCTTGTTGGAGATGTATTTCTTTTTCTTTAATTTCTTGCTGTAAAATTTCTTCACGCTCTTTAGCGCGTCTTGCTTCTTCTTCGGCTTGTTCTCGCGTTATTTTTTCTTGGATATGTGCTTCTTCTAACGCGCGAAGTCTCGCTTCCATTTCAGTTGATGAAAGATTGCTTTTGGTCACAGATTCTTGAGGCTTTTTCCCCTCAAAACGCGGTTTAGAACGCTGGGGGGCCACATGCGGCTTTGTAATGGGCTGTAGGGTTTCAGCTTTTTCATCAGGTCGCGTAATTTTACGCCGTTTGGTTTCGACAACGACAGCCTTCGTACGGCCATGACTAAAATTTTGTTTAACCGTGCTCGTTTCCAAGACAGACCTCTTGAGAGTTAGTGTCTTCTTGACGGTTGTTTTGTCGTTGTTATTTTCACTCATTGTACTTCCTTCACGGCTTGTGCCGTCATCTCACTAGACTTACTATGCTTGTCGTCACGATAGCTGATCAATTTACATGTTGTTTTGAGAAATCCTTCAGCAGCTTTTGTGTCCAGTAAGGCCGCGTGCATTACAGGATTAGAGCCAAAAGCCACTCGCATTTCATCACTTGTAAATAAAGATATGGTTTTTATAGTCCGATTTGTTTGTTGTTGTATTGAATGGATGGCCTGTGCAATTTTTCGTTTCCCATCTTCTGTTGTTTCTTTAGCATGAAGTACAAGAATAACTTTACCAGAGCGGATAGCAGCGTCAACCTTTGTTGCTCCCATAACAATTGCTCCCGCTTTTCGTGCCATGGAAAGGCTTGAAAGAGCGGCTTTTAGTAAAAGCGTATCAACAACATGCACAAGATTTGGTGCAACCTCAACATCTGTTTTAAAATTTCTATGAAAAGCTTTCTGTTTGATTGCTTTCTCAATAACAGCGTGATGGGCAGAAATCCAAACGCCACGCCCTGGTAAATTCGCTTTAAGATCAGGAACAATTTGGTTATTGGGACCAATAACAAAACGGATCAGCGTTTGTGCTGAAGCATTTTTTCGGGTCACAATGCAAGTCCGTTCATTCATTTAAAGTGTATCCACATCCAAATCATCTGTTTTTTCATTTTCTGCAGAATTTTCATCTTCTACAGGATTTTCTGTAACAAGATCAGCTTGGTCTATCCAGCCTGCTTGTACACGTGCGGCTAAAATCATAGCTTCTGCATCTGCGCGTGTAATGTCAAAAGGGGTTAAAATACCAGAAAAATTCTGTGTTTGACCTTCTTTACGTTCTCTCCAACCAGCTAAATCATCAACGGCATAGCCAGCAAAGTCTTCTATTGTTTTTACACCATCCTCACCTACAGCAACCAACATAGCACTTGTCATTCCAGGAAGTGTTCGCAATTCGTCAGAAACTCCAAGCTTTTTGCGTTTTTCATCAAGTTCTTTTTCTTGATGATCAAGATATTCGCGGGCACGACTTTGAATTTCAGCGGCGGTATCATGGTCAAAACCATCAATAGAAGCGATTTCTTCAAGATCAATATAGGCGATTTCTTCAATAGAAGAAAAACCCTCTGATGCCATAACCTGTCCGATCATTTCGTCAACCTCTAAGGCTTCCATAAACAATTTACTCCGTTCAGTAAATTCTTTTTGACGATTTTCAGATTCTTCCTTTTCCGTTAAAATATCAATGTTCCATCCTGTTAGTTGCGAAGCCAAGCGAACATTTTGCCCACGTCGTCCAATAGCAAGGCTAAGTTGATCATCTGGCACAATAACTTCAATCCGTTCAGCATCTTCATCAAGGATGATTTTAGAAACTTCAGCAGGTTGCAGTGCATTAACGACAAATGTTGCCGCATCAGGCGACCAAGGAATAATATCAATTTTTTCGCCTTGTAATTCAGCAACAACAGCTTGTACACGACTTCCTCGCATTCCAACGCATGCTCCAACAGGATCAATGGAACCATCACGTGAAACAACGGCGATTTTAGCCCGTGAACCTGGATCACGAGCAACAGATTTGATTTCTATAATACCATCATAAATTTCTGGTACTTCCATAGTGAAAAGTTTTACCATAAATTGGGGATGTGTGCGTGAAAGGAAAATTTGCGGACCACGCGTTTCACGGTGTACATCATTGACAAAAGCACGAATGCGATCTCCATAGCGGAATGATTCACGAGGAATTAATTCATCACGGCGAACAATAGCTTCACCGCGTCCTAGATCAACGATGACGTTACCATATTCCACACGCTTAACTGTACCAGAAATAATTTCACCAACTTTATTTTTGAATTCTTCATATTGCTGATCGCGCTCTGCATCGCGTACTTTTTGTACAATAACCTGTTTAGCAGATTGTGCTGCGATACGTCCAAAATCCATAGGAGGTAAAAGATCAGCAAAAAAATCACCAATTTTTGCTTCTGCTTGACGTTTGAGAGCATCAGACAAAGTAATTTCCGTTGTATAGTCTTCAACGACATCAACGATTTTAAGCAGGCGCTGTAATTTAATTTCACCTGTTTTAGAATTGATTTCAGCACGAATATTGGTTTCTTGACCATAACGAGAACGTGCTGCTTTTTGAATAGCATCAGCCATCGCAGAAATGACAATTTCACGGTCGATTGACTTTTCACGTGCAACAGCATCTGCAATTTGCAGAATCTCAAGCCTGTTAGCGCTTGTAGCCATCAATTTTCTCCTTCTTTGTGCCACACGATGGGTATTTCCCAGTGATATTATTTTTTGAAATTGAGCGTCTGTATAGAGTCGTTAGCGTTCTCTTCGGCAATGAATTGTTGACTTAAATCTTTATTTTGTTTCAATGCATCGCGAATAAGCTCATCGGTAAGCACTAAATGCGCATTTATGATATCACAAAAGGAAATAGGGGTATACATGGCTTCTCCATAAGCAGCTTTATCAGTGTTTAAAATAAATCCATCTTGCGTGATATTTGTAAGTGTCCCACGAAATTTTCGGCGCCCATCAATTGTTATTTTGGTTTCAATTTTTGCAAGATGCCCTTGCCAATGAAAAAAATCAGATTTTCTTACCAATGGACGATCAATTCCAGGTGATGAGATTTCTAAATGATATTTGCGTTCAATAACATTTTGTACATCAAGGAGGGGAGAAACTGTTCGACTAACAGTTTCACAATCTTCTATGGTCATAGAACCATCGGCACGTTCAACCATAATTTGAAGTGTTAAACCATTTTGACCAAGAAGTTTCACACGAACCAAACGAAAACCTAAAGGTTTAAGTAGTGGTATGACAAGAGCAGCAACCTGTGCTTCGATACCATCTTCTTCAAACAGGCGCGGTTCGTCAAGATTGCTTATTTTTTCAGCTTCGTTCATACATTTTATCCAAGTTGGTTTCATCAGTTTTATGATATTAAAAAAGAGCGGGTCCAACGGCCCACTCTTCATCATAAGACCAAGAATTTAACTATTGATACTCTTAAATTCAAAATTTTTCAAGTTGTTTATGAGAAAAGCGCTTGATCATTTATTTCTTGATAAAGGTAAGATAGGCAGGCGTTCGTCCTTCGCGTAAAGCTTTTGCTTCATAGCGGGTTCCGCTCCATAGTGGATAAGGGAGTTTCCAGTCTTGAGGGCTTTCTGCTTTCCATTCAAAGTGATCATGTTGTGCACAATGGTACAAAGTCCAGTTTACATAACTGTCTATATCGCTAGCAAAGCGCAAAAATTTCCCTATTTTAAGAACACGAGCAAAACGGTTAAGATTTTTTATGTTGATGAAGCGTCGTTTCCAGTGTTTCTTTTTCGGCCAAGGATCAGGATAGAAGAGGTCTATTCCATCAAGCGAGTTATCAGGGAGCCAATCAAGAAGGCGTGTAGCATCATCATTATAGAGGCGAAGACGATTTTGATGGTTTTGATGCTGTTCAAGAGACGATAATATTTTTGCCATGCCATTGATAAAGGGCTCGACGCCGATAAAACCGGTTTTTGGAAAATATTCCATTTCATGAAGTAAATGTTCACCTCCACCAAAACCGATTTCAAGTCGAATTTCTCTTACTTTGCTTGAAAATAAGGATGTAAGGTTTAAGGGAGGAGGGACATTTAAATCAATATTCAAACTGGGGAGAAGCATTTGTATACGTGTAAGCTGACTGTCTCGAAGTTGTTTTCCTTGTCGGCGTCCAAAAAATGCTTCACTCTTACGTATATTATGTTTAATCATGGGATTTGGATCATTGTTTGAAGCGTTTTCACGAGATCAGTTTTTTCCCATGAAAACGAACCATCGTGTTTTGGTTTACGACCAAAGTGACCATAGGCAGCTGTTTTCGCATAAATAGGTTTATTGAGGTCAAGATGTTTTCGAATGCCGGTAGGTGAAAGGTCCATTATTTTGCGGATGGCTTCTTCAATAACCTTTTCATCGACTTTTCCTGTTCCATGAAGATTAAGATAAATAGATAAAGGTTGTGCAATACCAATTGCATAGGAGAGTTGAATGGTGCATCTTTCTGCTAAATGAGCAGCAACAATATTCTTAGCCAGATAGCGTGCCGCATAGGCAGCAGAACGATCAACTTTTGTTGTATCTTTTCCTGAAAAAGCACCACCTCCATGGGGTGCTGCACCTCCGTAAGTATCCACAATAATTTTGCGTCCCGTTAATCCGGCATCGCTTTGAGGGCCTCCAATGACAAATTTTCCTGTTGGGTTAATATACCAACTGCATTGAGCTGCAATGGGAATGTCATGTAAAGCTTGGCGAATGTAAGGTTCAACCACTGTACGTACTTTATTGGAATCCCAGCTTTCATCAAGGTGCTGCGTTGAAAGAACAATGGATGTGACCTCTATCGGTTTTCCATTTTTATAACGTATGGTTATTTGGCTTTTAGCATCTGGTCCTAATTTTCCAGTTTCTCCCTCTCCTTTATGACGAGCTGCGGCAAGAAGTTTGAGAATTTTATGCGCATAATAAATTGGCGCAGGCATGAGATCAGGTGTTTCACGGCAAGCATATCCAAACATGATACCTTGATCACCCGCTCCTTCTTCACCATGCCGATCCGTAGCATTATCAACCCCTCTTGCTATATCAGCTGATTGTGGGCGCAAAAGAACATCAATTTTAACAGTTTTCCAATGGAAACCTGCTTGTTCATAGCCAATGGTACGAATAGCACGGCGCGCTGCTGTACGAAAACGTGTAGGATTAATGAGTGGAAAGCTAGTTTCATCATAGATGAATTCTTTATTTTTATCTTTTTTTAATAGCGTATCGGGAACACGTACTTCACCAGCGATAACAACACGGTTGACACTGACGAGAGTTTCACAGGCAACGCGTACTAACCATGGATCAGTACCAGTCTTTTCAGCTTCTTTATAGATCATATCAACGATTTCATCGGAAATACGATCACAAATTTTATCAGGATGTCCTTCCGATACCGATTCGCTCGTAAAAAGATAATCTTGATGCGGCATAGGAACTCCTTCAAAAAAGAAAACCAACGATTTAATCAATTGCTTACTAAAGCCGTCACCATTTGCTAATTCTACAGCAAATAGTCAATGCAAATGTATATGAATAAAAGAGAAAAGATATAATTTTAATTTATAATTTATTTGTCAAATCTTCCTCAGAAAGTGCTTTTGCCAAGTCAATAATTTTTCGACGCACTTTAGCATCAGATATATTTGTAAAAGCGCGCATGAGCTGAATCCCTTCGCTGCTAGAACAAAAGTCTATAAAATTGTGTTCACTTTCAGCAAAACCCTCTACTTGTTGGGAGGTAATACCTTTATCAAAAAAGTAAGAAACAGGAACATCCATAATTTCCGCTATCGCTTGAAGACGGCTGGCACCAATACGGTTTGTTCCTTTTTCATATTTTTGGATTTGCTGAAAAGTAATTCCTAATTTTTCACCTAGTTTCTCTTGAGTGAGTCCTAAAATATTACGACGTAAACGGATACGAGTTCCAACATAGATATCTATAGGGTCAGGTTTTTTTCTAGTTTCGGTCATAATGCAACTCTTTATTTCCAGCATTTTTCTTCTAAACCAACATCATATTTATGCGCAGTTGATTTATCATATAATTAAAACAATATGTAATATTTTTTCCCAATATCACTGGTACACGCAACACAATACCGTACAAAGGGCACTTGAATCATTTAAGCTGTTTTGTAAAACCAAAACCAATACGACACAATAGCATAAGGATGAATAAGATAAAAGTAGAGAAAGTTCTGTATTCATTGCTTCCTATAGGGGTAATGGATGATGGAACTTGTGAATCAATAATGCCCACAGCATTTTGTTGAAGAGCTACAACGATTCGTCCATAAGAATCAATAACAGCTGATATGCCATTATTGGCGGCCCGTATGAGGGGGATTCCCAGTTCAACGGCACGAAGCTGTGCTTGTTGAAGATGTTGATAGGGTCCAGGTGTTACACCAAACCATGCATCATTTGTAATATTAATAATTGCTTGAGGCGGGGAGCCTTTGAAAGTCATTTCATGGGGAAATATTGCTTCATAACAAATCAAGGGTAGATAAGAAAATCCGTTTGGCATTGTAACAATTTTGCGCACACTTGCAGCACTATATCCACCAATATTATCAGCAAGGGTACGCAATCCAATTTTTTCCAATAAACTCTGATAAGGAAGATACTCACCAAAAGGAACCAAATGAAGTTTATCGGAAGTATTTAAAATATTACCTTGAGCATTAATGACTGCAATTGTATTAAAATATTGTGTTTGGGAATGAGGTAGATCATTGCTGGCGCGTATTGCTCCAACAATAGCCCATTGTTTAGGTTTTAAAAGAGAGGCAATGCGCATTGTGATAGATGAATTATCATAGAGAAGGTAAGGAACGGAAGCTTCAGGCCATACGATAAAATCGGGTTCTGAATTTTGATCGGTTGTTGGCGTTGCACTTAGCTTCATATGTGCTTCCAACATAGATTCTCGTGTATTATCACGCAATTTTATATTTTGTTGGATGGACGGTTGAACAATGCGCACCCAAAAACTTCTTTTTTGATCTTCAGTTGTGTTTTCTATAGTATGGAGGCGATAAAATCCAAAACCACAGTGAATGAATATAAGTGATAAGCAAAGAGAAAGTGCCACTTTCTTTTTTTCATCCGTTAATAAAACAGTTGGCAAACTGTAGGCTAAGACAGCAAGAATATTCATTCCGTAAAGTCCTACGATTGCATCAGATTGCATGAACATTGGGGTTGGCATGGCTGTATAGCCAAGAGAATTCCATGGAAATCCTGTGAATAAAAACGCACGCAACCACTCGGATAATCCTAATGCAAAGGCTAAAACAAAAAAGCGTGCTATTCCTTTTGTCCATAATAAACCGACAATGAAACCAGAAAAAAACCAATAAACAGAAAGGTAGAGTGGAGGGAATAAAATGGCTAGTGGGACTGCCCAACCAAAAGAATCTGGATCTGTTAATAAAGCATTGCATAGCCACCAAAGGCCGCAAATAAAATAACTAAAACCAAAGGTTCCACAGCTTAAAGCGTAAGTAAAAAAATGTTTTTTATTGTTTTTGGTGGCCCGTATTGAGTCAAGTAAAACAATAAAGAGAGGGAAAGTTAAAAAGCAAAGAGGTGTTAAATAAAAGGGTGGAAGTGCAAAAGAAGTAAGAGCACCACACAGAAATATCCATGCTTGGCGCTTCCAGCCTGTAACAGAGAACAAAAAAACGATGAAATTGTTAAAAAACGTTGGACTATTCTTTAGGGATGGCATTGTTTTCAAGATTTTCATTTTTGGGAATGCGAAAAATGCGCAACCGTTTGATCCGGCGTTTATCAGCTTCTAAAATACGAAATCTATAGCCAGGTACAGCTTCGACAATTTCACCTTTGGCAGGAATGCGATCAAGAATGGAGACGATCAAACCACCAATAGTATCAACTTCATCACCATATTCTCCTACGATAAAATCAGGACCAAGAGCTTTCTCCACATCTTCTAGTTCAGTTCTTGCATCAACGAGCCATTTATTATTTGGTTCACGTACGATAGCATTTTCGACATTATCATGTTCATCTTCGATATCTCCAACGACTAACTCAACAATATCTTCCATTGAAACGAGACCATCTGTTCCTCCATGTTCATCAATAACTAAAGCCATTTGAGTTCGTGTAGTTTGCATCCGTGTTAATAATTTGCTTGCAAGCATAGAACTGGGAACAAAGAGAACTGTTCGGATCAAATCCAATTCACCGATTGGAGTATGCAAGTCTGTATGGTTTAATTGAAGCAAATCGGATTTTTGTTCGGTTTTTGTTGGGTTGATAATAAAGCGAGTGATGTAGTTAAGAATATCGCGGATATGGATCATGCCGCGCGGATCATCTAAAGTTTCAGCATAAACGGGGATACGAGAATGACCAATTTTTGCAAAACATTGAAGGGTTTCTCCAAGAGAGGTGTTTATTTCTAATGCTTCGATTTCAGAACGAGGTATCATAACATCATCCACGCGTGCTTCACGTAAGCGTAAAATGTTATGCAGCATAGTACGTTCTTCAGGTGAGAAGAGGGCGGTATCTTTTTCATTGTTAGTCGTGAGTGCAACGGTAAGATCATCGCGCAGTGACGTAGATGCACAATTTCGACCCCGTAAGAATGAAAACAAATGATTCATCAGGGAATATTTTTCTGTGTGATTCGTCTGCTGAGAGGGGTCTTTTTCATTATTAGAAGATGCTTGATTATTATTTTGTGCATTTATTTTGTTTGCCATGGTTTTGAAATCTTTTAGACTTTCTTTTTTATAATAGATAAATAAGAGGCTTTAAATGGTATGCTGGTAATATTGATTTTAAAAGTTAAATTTTATCATTGATAGACAATTATGCGTAAGGATCTTTTATGGAAAGCTTTTGAAGAATTTCTCTTTCGAGCTTTTCCATTTTATATGCTTCATCATCAGTTTCATGGTCATAACCAAGCAGATGCAAGATACCATGAACAATCATATGTATTAAATGGTCTTGAAATGTTTTTCCTTCTTTCTCTGCTTCGAAAACAACAGTTTCTCGGGCAATAATAATATCACCGAGCATGGGACCAGGTCGATTTCCAGCTTTAAGTGGAAAAGCAGGAAAGGATAATACATTAGTAGATTTGTTTTTGTTGCGCCATTGTGCATTGATTTGTGCCATATGTTCATCATCCGTAAAAAGCAGGCTAATCTCGCTTACAACATTTTCCAATGAAACATGATACATAGTTGCCATTAATGCTTTTTCAGTGATATTATAAAGCATTTTCTCATCATTCCACCCTGCGCTTTTAATCATTATATCAATAATAATCATGATGAATCAAATTCATTTTTTAATGCATCGCATGCGAATGATTTTTTTTTATTTTGTATTTCGGAATCAAGATCATAAGCACGAACGATAGCAGCAACAAGTGGATGGCGTACAACATCTTTTTCATCAAAATGCACAATTGCAATATTTTCTACATTTGAAAGAATGCGAATTGCTTCAATGAGACCTGATTTTTGCCCTGTAGGCAAATCAATTTGGCTCACGTCACCGGTAACGATCATACGCGTTCCTTCTCCAAGACGTGTGAGGAACATCTTCATTTGCATGGGCGTAGTATTTTGTGCCTCATCAAGAATAACAGCAGCATGGGCAAGTGTTCGTCCGCGCATAAAGGCGAGAGGAGCAATTTCTATGACACCAGAGGCTAAAATGCGTTCTATTTTTTCAGCGGGCATCATATCATAAAGAGCATCATAAAGTGGTCGTAAATATGGGTCGACTTTTTCTTTGAGATCACCGGGAAGAAAACCAAGATGTTCTCCAGCTTCAACAGCCGGACGTGAGAGAATAATTCGCTCAATGATACCACGTTCTAGAAGCATTGCAGCATGAGCAACAGCAAGATATGTTTTTCCTGTTCCTGCTGGTCCTACACCAAACACAAGTTCAGTATGCTCCATAGCACTTATGTAAGCGTCTTGTGTTGGAGTTCTTGCATGAATTATTTTTTTATGGGTACTCAACCGAGCTGGTATACGTTTCGTTGCAGATTTGTGTGTTATTGTGTCTTCTTTCTGCTTCTTTGGTATATTTGCCATAGCAATCGCTCCTTTTATATCTGATAAAGTGAGCTCTTGATGTGTTTTGGCACGTTCATAAAGCTGCTGCAATACATATTGCGCACGTTTTATAACAGAAACATTTCCACGGATTAAGACTTCATTACCACGCGGATGAATACTAAGTTCGAGTTTTTTTTCGATATAAGCGAGATTTTCGTCAAATTTACCAAAAACTGCTTTTGCATATTTATTATTTTCGAAAATCAAAACAACTTGGCTCACATCTGAAGCGCTTGTTTGTTTCAAGGTATCAGCCTTTTCAAGGGACGTATTTACTTTTTCTTTAATACGCTTTATTTTTTCGGTTGAAGCTTTCAGCCTATTCTCCATATCTACATAAATATTGCACATTTTGTTAAGTAAACTTTATAAAAGACAATTTTTACAAAAAGTGCACGCTTTAGATGTAATCATTTGCTTTTAAAATAAAAGAGTTTTCCAAAATATTTATTTTTGAACAAGGTATTAGAGGCATGTTTATCTATTTGTCACTTCACCAACAAAACTGTTTGAGCTTGCATTTTTAATATGAATTTCTATCACGCTACCTGTAGAGGCTTCTGTATCGACAACAACAGGTAAAAGCCAAGGGGAACGCCCTACCATTTGCCCTGAGTGACGTCCAGGTTTTTCGATGAGAACGTTCGTTTTTTGATCAATTTTAGAACGCAAAAACGCATTTTGTTGCTCAAGGAGAAGGGCTTGTAAATGTTGAAGTCGGGCATCTTTTACAGATTCATCAACATGATTTTTCATTGTGGCTCCCACTGTTCCAGGACGGGGGGAATATTTAAAAGAATAAGCTGAACTGTACTGTACTTGTTGAATAAGTTTAATGGTTTCTTCAAAGTCTTCATCTGTTTCTCCTGGAAACCCTACAATAAAATCGCCTGAAAAGGCAATATCTGGCCGTACGGTTCGAATTTTTTCGATAAGATGAAGATAATGAGAGCTTTTGTGTTGTCTGTTCATGGCTTTTAAGATGCGATCTGAACCTGATTGAACAGGAAGATGGAGGTAAGGCATTAACATATCAAGATCTCGATGCGCGGCAATAAGGCTATCATCCATATCACGTGGGTGGCTGGTTGTGTAACGCAAACGCTTTAAACCATCGAGTTTTGCGAGATGATAAAGAAGATCACCAAGACGCCAAGTTTTGCCATCAGCACTTTGTCCATGCCAACCATTGACATTTTGTCCAAGCAGCGTAATTTCTTTGACACCCGCTTCGATGAGTTGAAGGGCTTCCTCGGTAATTTGCTCGACAGACCGTGATATTTCAGCACCGCGTGTGTAAGGAACAACACAAAAAGTGCAAAATTTATCGCAACCTTCCTGTACTGTTAAAAATGCGCTAACACCTCGTTTTCTTACTGCATGTTTATTATGGGGCGGCAAATGAGCAAATTTATCTTCAACAGCATAGTCTGTTTCGATAATTTTTTTCCCTTGTTTGGCTTTTTCTAACAATTCTGGCAAGCGATGATACATTTGCGGACCAATAACAAGATCCACTGTTGGAGCACGGCGCAAGATTTCACTTCCCTCAGCTTGTGCAACACAACCTGTTACACCAACCATCAGGGGTTTATCAGGTGTGCGCTCTTGACGCATAACGCGCAAACGACCAAGATCAGAATAAAGTTTTTCTGCTGCTTTTTCACGAATATGACAGGTATTAACAAGAATAAGATCGGCATCATTGGGAATTTGTGTTGTCACATAGCCTTGCGAACTGAGGCTATCAGTCATCCGTTGGCTATCATAAACGTTCATTTGACATCCATAGGTTTTGATAAAAACCTTTTTAGGAGCAACAGGAGGCGTATTTTTAGGATTTACTTTATTCATAGCGCATGTGTAAATGTTTTTTACACAAATCTCAATCTATTTGCTTAAAAGTTTTTTGCATGATAATTGCATCACCACGACCATTTTTTGACGCGTAGTAGGCAAGACGTTCAGAAATTTTTTGAAATTCAAAGCGTTGATAAAGGTTCAAAGCAGAAAGATTTGTGGCTTCTACTTCCAAGAATAATTTTATGGCGCCCTTGTCGTGAAGATGGTGAACTGTACGATCGATAAGAAAGGTACCAATTCCTTTTTGACGATAATGAGGATGAACAGCAATTGTGATGATTTCTGCTTCATCAAGGATGAGACGGCATAGGCAAAAGCCTAAAATTTGATCAGAGTGATCAATGAGAAAAGCTTTGTATCCGAAGATAGAGTGATCTGTTAAGAAATTATCAAAAGCTTGTTTTTCCCAAGAAGGGGTAAAACAATGCTGATGAATTTGATGAAGAGAAGCACTATCATTAACTTGTAGCGGAGCAATTCCAAAATTCTTTTTTGTCAATGAAAATTTGGGCATTATTTTTTTTGTGGTAAAGCAAAATTGGTTTGTTGTTTTGCATCAGCGCTGCGTAGATAGAGTGGGCGAGGTGAATTTTTTGATTGTTTGTTTGCAGCAAGATAAGCATAGTTTACAATATCGGCCGCTTCGCAGGGGATTTTTTCTAGGACAATTTTTTCGTATATTTTATGGTTTTTAATATGCTCCACAACGACATCAGCAGCTGGGCCAGTCAGTCGGGTTTTTTTGGGCAAATCTTCGAGGATATTTTCAATTGTTTTTAATCCCGGCTCTCCCAAAGGTGTGAGATCATTATGAAAATTTTGATGGTAGAACATCCCTCTCCCTGCTTCAATGACAACAGTAATTGCCGATGCTGTACTTTTATTGTTTATGACTTGTGCTGCTAACGCTTCAAGAGCACTCACTCCAACAGCAGGTATTTCAAGTGCTAATGCCAAAGCGCGCGCTGTTGCAACACCGACACGTACACCAGTAAATGATCCAGGTCCAATATTGACAGCAATACGCTCAACTTGATCAAGCGTCATATTGGCTTGTTTCATTATTTGTGTAATCTGCCCAATAAGTTTTTCAGCATGTCCTTTGTTCATGCGCTCATTGATACGCGCAATAACAGATTTATGACGAATAAGCGCAACAGCACAATAAATTGAAGCAGTATCTATAGCAAGGATAAGCATAAAAATATTTTAGTTGAATAAAACGATAAATAAAAGTCCTGCTGTATTTTTAATCTTTTCATTATCGTATATTTCATTTGTAAGAAAGTTACTAGTGCCAATAAGCAACAATATCTTTTTATGGGATAGAACGAGATGTTGATTTAATCCTTATTTTTATCACTTTTTGAATGAGTATCTTGAGTATTGTAAGATTCTCTTATTTTAAATCTACTTATGGTGAAACAATTAAAGTTATTAGCTTGTATATTACAAGCGGAGTTAGCGTATGAATCAAAACTGTTGAAGAAAAGAATAAAAACTCCTTTCACGAATCGTTTAAATGTAAGGATTGTCACAACTTTTAAGCTATCAAATAGTACGATGATGCCACTTGTATTACATAGTAAGTAAAAGTAATTTAAAAGAGGAAAAGTTATGACCCCACATTTTTTCCAAATAAGAATATATTTTATCCGTCTTTATATAAAAACCTCAGCGTAATGAGAGCAGATGAAAGAAATGGCATTGTTTTGCATGAGTTACGTATTTCGATACTACCCCGTTGCAAATCATTATGGACTGAAAAGCAAATTTAACAGTTTTCACTTAAATATCAGCTCTTTCAATTTTTTGTATAGAATAATGAGCAGTATTTTAGAATTTTTTCTGGTTTATGAAAGAACTGATTTTAATAATAAGGAGGACTTTGGGTTGATTGCATACTACGTTGAAAAAATAATAATCAATGTACATTTAAAATGTTATATGATTTAAATCATTCAATTGTATCATGATAAGGCTACAAATACCGAGAATAATTATGGAGCAGGTTGAAGCCAAAATGACGCGCCATCCTGCTTTTTTTAGTGATCGGATATCAACACCTAATCCTAGTGCAGCCATTGAGATAACAGTAAACA
The DNA here is from genome assembly GCF_042196985.1 of Bartonella sp. AA97HXZ. Classification (NCBI taxonomy): domain Bacteria; kingdom Pseudomonadati; phylum Pseudomonadota; class Alphaproteobacteria; order Hyphomicrobiales; family Bartonellaceae; genus Bartonella; species Bartonella sp. AA97HXZ. The sequence goes on from NZ_JBHIRC010000005.1 coordinate 93,177, forward strand.
ATTGGGCAATAAATTTGATGGGATTGATAGCCTTTTCAGGGATAAGACCACTTGAGCGAACAAGCATCATGATAATAAAGCCAATGATAAACCATGGGACGAGGGTATGTAAACGCAAGCGTGTTTGTGCTGATCGGCGATAAATGATTGATAGAGTAAAAATAACAGGGCCTAACATGAGAACCCGTACTAATTTGACAATTGTTGCAATTTGAACACTTAGAAAAGAGACAGATGCTGTTGCTGCTAAAACCTGTGGTACAGCATACACAACCATGCCAGCAAGCACACCATATTGGCTAAATGACAAATTCAGAGATGGATGTAAAAAGGGTAGAAATAAAATAATAAGAATTCCTAAAAGAGCAGTGAAGGCAATTGACGCGGCTACATCGTCATGTTTTGCTTTTATGACAGGTGCAACGGCGACAATAGCTGAATTGCCACAAATAGCATTCCCACAAGCGACCAGCATTGCTAAATGTGTAGAAAGCCCGAAAAGTCGGCCGATGGCAAAGCTCAGGATAATCGTTACGAATATCACGAAAATGATACTAGCAAGCAAATTCCAACCAGCTGAAAGGACTGCGTTAATGCTAATGCTTGCTCCTAGAAGAACGATAGCAATTTCGAGAAGTGTTTTTGCACAAAAGGTGATACCTTTTTGAAAATATGTTGGCAAAGGAAAACAACTACGGATAATCGATCCTAAAAGAATTGCCAAAACAAGGCTTTCAAGCCATGCTTGTCCAAAAAGCTGTTTTTCTACGACTTCTAAGCCATAAGCTAAGGCTGATATGAGTAAACATACTAGAATACCAGGACCAAAGTCGTTTAAAAGTGAGAGTTTTTTCTTTATCACTTGAATATTTTCCCTATACAAAGAAATAATAGTAAATAAAACGAGATAACAAGTAAGAGAAAGAAATTTTTAAAGATTTGTTCTTGCTTGTACAGCTGCTGCTAAAGTTCCGTCATCAAGATAATCAAGCTCGCCTCCTACAGGAACACCATGAGCAAGTCGCGTAATTTTAACTGGAAAATGGGAAAGCTGATCGGTGATATAGTGAGCAGTTGTTTGACCTTCGACAGTCGCATTGACAGCAAGAATAATTTCCGTAATAGGGTTTTGTACAACACGCTGTATTAAGGTGGCAATGTTGAGTTCGTCAGGACCTATTCCATCTAAGGGGGAGAGTCGTCCACCCAACACATGGTAACGTGCGGCTAAAGTTTTTGCGCGTTCAAGAGCCCACAGATCAGCAATATCCTCAACAACGATGATTGTTGTATCATCGCGGCGCAAATCTGTACAAATTGAACAAGGATCAATGGTATCGACATTTCCACAAACAGAACAAATGCCGACTTTTTCTATAGCTACTTGTATAGCTGCTCCTAAAGGTTCTAGCAATGTCTCTTTTTTTTTGATAAGATGAAGCGCAGCACGACGCGCTGAACGTGGACCAAGACCTGGTAACCGTGATAAAATCTGAATGAGACGTTCAATCTCAGGTCCTGCAATGTATTTAGACATATTTTTGTCCCACGGGAAAAATCCGTTTCATTAAAATGGAAGCTTGAAACCTGATGGGAGTGGTAGCCCTGCCGTCATACTTTTGGTTTTTTCTTCTATTGCGACTTCGATTTTTGTTCTTGCTTCATTATAAGCTGCCATAATGAGATCTTCAAGAATTTCAGCTTCCTCAGGTTTGAGTAATGAAGGATCAATTTGAATTGCTGTTATAATATTTTTGCCATTTAAAGTGATATGGACGAGACCACCCCCTGCAGTGCCCACAGCTTGCAGATTAGCTATTTCTTCTTGAATCTTCTGCATTTTTTCTTGCATTTCTTTGGCTTTTTTCATCATGCTCATCATTTCACGCATAGGAATAGGTATCCTTATTCATCATTGATATCATTTTTATTTTTAAAAATATCAGCATTTTTAAAGGTATTGGGGAGTAAATCAAGATCATTTTCTTCTTTATTAAGTCGAATATCGACAATTTTTGCTTCTGGGAAATGATTGAGGATTTTCGCGATATCAGGATCTGTTTCTGCATTGGAAAAAAGAGTCTTTTGAATCGCTATACTTTCCTCCTGTAAGGTTGGGCCACCTCCTTCATTAACAAAAGTTATTGTCCAGCGTTTTTCAGTCCATTGAGATATCTTTTTTTCTATATCATGAGCAAGAAATTGTGGGGTATTTTCAGAAAGTCTCAAGGTAATATGCCCAGCTTCAAAAGAAACAGGATGAACAAATTCTTTAACAAGGAGTTTGAAAGGAACGTCATTATGCTGTTCGGCTAATTGAACAATATCATGCAAAGAATTAATCACGAGAGTTTTAGGTTCAGTAATCTTTTCTGTTTTTTGCATGACAGAATACGATGAATTTGCAATCTTTTCAGAAAGATCAGTAGATTGAGAAGTTTCTAGAATTTCTGTTACTTCTTGAGCGCTGATTTTGTCATGGTTTTGATTTTTAACTAAATTTTCTAGTTGTAAGGAATGATCTAATTGGTTTTTCAAAGATGTTTTTAAATCTGATTGATCGGCTAATGTATTTGAAACGCTCGAGGAAGCATGGGCTCCGACCATTGTTTCTTTTGTTATATTATTTGCATTTGTAGATTCTTGATGAGAAGAGTTTTGAACCAGTGTGAGAGGCGTTTTTTCTTGCGTAAGCTTTTTTAAAGCCTCATCAAGAGTTGGTAAGTCAGCCGTGTGAGCAAGACGAATTAAAAGCATTTCAGCGGCTTGAAGAGGACGTGCAGTTTGATTAACTTCCTGTAAACCTTTGAGTAACATTTGCCAGTTTCGGGATAAAACAGGAACGGAAAGTTTTTTTGAAAAGTCTAAACTTCTTAAACGTTGTTCTTCAGTCAGAGAAAAATCTTCCACTATTTCTGGTGTAAAACGTAAACGTGTGACCAGATGATTAAAATCGGCTAGTTCTGTCAATATAGTAAGAGGATCAGCACCTGCTTCATACTGACTGCGTAATTCATGTAACGCATTGACAACATCGCCCCTCATGATAAATTCAAAAAGATCAATAATACGTGCTTGATCCGCTAATCCTAACATTGTACGCACCGCAATAGCATTAACATTGCCATTGCTATGGGCGATTGCTTGATCAAAAATGGATAATGCATCACGTGCAGATCCTTCTGCAGCACGGGCAATCATAGAAAGTGCTTGATCTTCTACTTCTACCTTTTCATATTTCGCAATTTGACGCAAATGTGCACTCAAAGCTTTTGAGTCAATACGTCGTAAATCAAAACGTTGGCAACGCGAAAGAATTGTAATAGGAACTTTGCGAATTTCTGTTGTGGCAAAAATAAATTTCACATGGGAAGGTGGTTCTTCAAGAGTTTTCAATAAACCATTAAAGGCTTGTGTTGAGAGCATATGTACTTCATCGATAATATAAACCTTATAGCGTGCAGAAACAGGACGATAGCGTATTTGTTCAATAATTTCACGAATATCATCAATGCCCGTATGAGAAGCGGCATCCATTTCTATAACATCAATATGGCGTCCTTCGATAATTTGTGTGCAATGTTCACCAAGAGAGTCCAATACAGTTGTTGGTTGGTCAATATCTTTTGTTTTATAATTAAGTGCACGTGCCAAAATACGTGCTGTTGTGGTTTTACCTACGCCACGAATCCCTGTTAACATCCACGCTTGTGCAATACGACCTTTTTCAAAGGCGTTGGTGAGAGTACGCACCATAGCTTCCTGACCAATGAGGTCAGAGAAGTTTTGGGGTCGATATTTACGAGCAAGAACACGATAGGCTGTTTCTACCGGTAAATTTTCCATGAGTATTTCCAACTTCGAAGTTCTTTATGCGTACATTTTGATAATACAAAAGCATAGATCAATACTGTAGTCTCATATAAAAGGATTTTTTCTTAATCAAATTATTTATGGGACAATTTGTTTAAAAATAACAAAACCCCTTTATTTACTGCATACAAATGCTGCTCTGAAGATTAAAAATACCTCGCTAAAAGACAGCATAAAAAATAATTTTTTCAGCAAAATAGGAGGTTGGAACGATGACCCGTACCAGAACTCGTTGGGGCTGCTTCTTTCCAGACCTGACCCAGTTGGCGAGTAGTTCGTCCACCACCAACCTCCCAAGCTCATATTGTCGATTTGGAATGAAAAATCAAGATCAGAAACGAAAAATATCCTAAGAACGACGAAGAATTTTCCTTTGCATTTAATTTATTGATATATAAACAACAAAGAGATTGTGGATTTACCAGTTTTTATAGCAGTAGCTCTGCATATTTATTTGGTATGAAAATATTTTTTCGCTTAAGATAGTCTGAATGTATAATTATCTCATTCGCTGAAACATGTAAGAGTTTTAGGATAGATACATCTGTTCTAAAACTACGAAATTGGATCATCAAAAATTTACAACAGTTAAAGAAGCAAATAAAGTATATAGATCATGTAATTGGCTAACATGCGAAAGTTAGGGGGAAGAGTGCTATTTAAATAATTATAAAATATTGCTTTAATGATGTTGCTCCTCTATACAAAACAGAACATCCCAAACAGAATACATTTAATGTTATACATTCACAGGTTTTTTAAAGAGCGATTGCTCAATACTCTTAACTATATTTCAAACGCCACTCATAAATAGTATACATGCTTCCCTTGAGTTATAAATCTATTGTTGCGCTACCCTCTTTATGCTTAATACAAAGTATAAATTTTAGCCCTCATACTACTTAACAACTCCCAATGTTGCGATCCCTTGCACTTGAGAGGCTTTATAAGAAGCATTTTTATTCCTTTTTTAATCGTTTTTACTCACACATCACTCCCATTTGTAACTTTCAAGGAAATGATTTTAATTGATTCAATATGAGATTTAAGATGGGAGGATCTTACTTTATTTGTGGTTGTAATTCAGTATAAAAAATCGAACTCTTATAATGATAAGTCAATATATTAAATATCTTATAAGAGAACCACCTCATTTCTATAGTGAATGAGAATATCAAATATGTAATATTTTTTCTTTTAACGTATATAAATACTGAGTAGATGTTATCGCTCTTTTTTTGCGTGCTTGTTCTTTTAATTAAAAAACATTGATGTTTATCACAAGATGGATCAATATATGAATTTTCATTATTTGAGAAAAAGGTTTCATATATTTTTAAGAGACTGTACTCATGCAAGAGAAGATGCAACATTAAACGCTATAGAAATAAGGGGGTACTGATTTTATAAGCATAAAAATGGTTCTTATTCGATATAAGCGACATTTTATAGTTTCAGATAATTATATTCTTTAATAAGGAGGGAAAAGCGAGATAATTTTTATAAAAAGCTGAATGAGTACGACTTAAAGTGCAGAGAGGAATGCATCTGTAGAGCAAATTTTACTTTTCTGTTTATCTAAGTGATTTGGGTATGGTGTGCTTTATATTACTTAAAATAAAGCAGTTGCGAAGATAGAAGTTATATTCTTATTAAAAAAATAGTTCTGATAGTAGAAAATACAGAACAATTTAAGTTTAGTCTTTTAGTTTTCGCAAAAGTTCTTTAATATCTAACCTTATAAGCAGCTTAAGGTTTGTCATATTAGGATAAAATACCTCTTCAGCGATTAGTTTTAATAGCTCATTATGCCGTATTTTGAAAAAAACACCTGAAAAAAAGAATAACTCTACTCAAATTTAGATGTTATAGAAATATTGTTAATCATAACCTCCTGTGTCACAATCTGTTCCAACAACTTTTTTGTTCGTAATATTTTTAAAAATATAATGTCCTGACCAAGGAAAACTTATATGAAGAGATTTTATATTTTTTAGGGTAAAGATTTTCTTTTCTTTATCATGGGTTATTTTCTTTTCATCATCAACAAAAATTCTCAATTTGTTTAAATCAGAAGGGGCAGAGTATGATAAAGTAAAGGATACTTTCTTCGGTTTAAAGGTATTACAAGAGTATTCAACTCCTTGCTGGAATGTATAGGATGGTGTGATCACAACACTTTCATCCCGCGCAAAATTCCATTTTTTTTCACCAAAGCCAGCAAATGCAACACTAGAGTAGGCGAGAATATTTGCGGCTAATAATCCTCGCGTGAAGACTTTTTTCATTATCCTCTCCTTTTTTCTAACGTGAGGTGAATCATAAATCAGTTTTTATAAAGATACAAGTTCAAACTTAACGCTAAAATCAGGGCTAAGTTGCATTTTCTAGTTTTAAACCATGTTTAGAATGATATTAATCTAAAAGATTCGAATGCTCTATTATGTATAATAATTTGAATTGTTTTGAGAGCTAATTTAGAAGTTCGTTATCTTTATTGGAATATTGTCAGAGGAAATGACTTTTCTCAAGAGGCTCTCTTTGAATATATAAAGGGAAATAGATGGTACAAGCGTTTTTATTTTTGGTTACTGTGTTTTTTTACACTGGTTTTTATACGAGTTGAATTGCGGTTTATCATGATATAATTTGTGAGAAAATATTATGAAAATAATTTATATATTCTATTACGAGCTGTTTTTTCTTCTTCAGTGTTTATGAAGGGTGTTGAGTAGAAAAAATGAGCCCTTTCAAGATGCGTTGCATTATGAAATTTTTACGATGCTTTTTGATATCAACAAAAAATGATAGCAGCTTAATTGCTTTTATATATACGATGTTCGATCGTTTTGTGCTGGATAAGTACCGATAATACGCAGTTCTGCAGAAAAGAAAGATAATTCTTCTAAGGCAAGTTTCATCATCGGGTCTTCAGGATGTCCTTCAATATCAACAAAGAACTGTGTTGCATTGAAATTTCCACCAATTTGATAGCTTTCTAATTTTGTCATATTGATACCATTCGTTGCAAATCCTCCCATAGCTTTATAGAGAGCAGCGGGGACATTGCGCACTCGAAAAAGAAGACTGGTGATGATTTTTTCGCCATTTTGAGGTTTGGGGACATGTCGTTTGGAGCGTGAAAGGATGACAAAACGGGTAATATTATGAGGGTTATCTTCAACATCTCTTTCAATAATATCAAGTCCATAGAGTTCTGCTGCGATTAAAGGTGCTAAGGCAGCCTGTGAACGTTTAGCATTTTTTTTAATAAATTTTGCAGCTCCAGCGGTGTCAGCAGAAACAACAGGTTTCCAACCGTTGTTTCGTATGATTTTTCGGCATTGTGCAAGGGCATGCGTATGGCTGTGGACGGTTTTAATTTCGTCATGTGTAACGCCGGGCAAAACCATGAGTTGAAAATGGATAGGTAAAAAATATTCATCAATAATATAAAGAGATGATTGTGGTAAAAGATGATGAATGTCTGCAACGCGTCCCGCAAGGGTATTTTCAATAGGGATCATAGCAAGATCAGCTTTCCCGCTTTCCACTAAATTAAGGGCGTCTTCGAAAGTAGCAGAGGGAACAGCATCCATATTGGGGAACATATTGGAGCAAGCAATATGGGAATTAGCGCCGTATTCTCCTTGGAAAGAAATTTTATTGGTTTTTTTAAGTATTTTCATGCTAAAATCTCACAAACTCTATCGAGATCATGTTGTGTGTCTACACCTAAGGGAATTGTATCGACTATTTCCACATCAATACGCATATTGTTTTCTAATGCACGTAATTGTTCAAGTTTTTCACGTTTCTCAAGTGGTGAGGGTTTGAATGATACAAATTTCTCAAGTGCTTCGCGCCTATAGGCGTATATTCCAATATGGTGATAAAGAGGACCCTCTCCATAAGGTGCTTTGGCGCGCGTAAAATAAAGAGCACGAAGGCGATTTTGAGAAAGCGGTGTACCAATGATTTTGACAACATTGGGATCTCTTGTTTCATTTTCTTCAATGATTTTGGCACCCAAGGTTGCAATATCAGTAAAGCTATTTTCTAAAGGGCGTAGCGCACGAATGATTTCACGAGGCATGATTGTTGGTAAGTCACCTTGTATATTTAAAATGGCGTTGTAGCGTTGTTCAGGATCAATGCGCACTAAAGCTTCATAAATACGATCAGATCCAGACTTATGATCACCTCGTGTTATGATATATTCATGCCCATAATCTGCAACAGCTTTAGCGATATCATTATGATCTGTTGCAACGATTGTACGTCCTATTCCAGCTTTTTTGGCTTGTTCTGCGACATGAACAATCATCGGTTTTCCGCCAATTTCAGCGAGAGCTTTTTGAGGAAGACGGGTTGAGCCCATACGGGCAGGAATAAGAATAATTGTTTCAAGAGCCATTGTAAGATTCCCAATGTCATCTGTGATGCATTTATGATGTTGTGTGTTATAAAGAAGATGTTGTGTGTTATAAAGAAAAAGCTTAAACTAAAAATGGTAATAAAATCGTGAACATTTGAGTTTTTATGAATCGCTCGAGATTTATTTATTTTATTTGTGCTTGTTTATGTGTGCTGGTCGCTATTGTGGGGATTTTCACACTCAGCAATATAGTTTACGATCATCCTACATCAGTCCAATATCATCATACAGTTGCCAAGAATGATATATTTCAAGAAAAACAAAAAGCACCTGATGTTTCCCTATCACTAAATAGCCGCCTTCAACAAGGCAATTTTGAAAATGGCCGTAAAGTTTTTCGCCAATGTGCCATATGCCACACATCTGGACGCAATGAAGCAGGGCGTGTTGGTCCAGTTCTCTGGGAGATTGTTAACCGCCCTTTGGCATCAGCAGCAGGTTTTGCTTATTCACGGGCATTACGTGCTCATTCTGATCAAAAATGGGATTTTGTAACGTTAGATCGTTATTTACATTCTCCACGTGAAGCTTTTCCTGGGACCATTATGTCTTTTCGTGGAATTAAAAATGACCAAGATCGTGCCGATCTCTTGCTTTATTTACGCAGTTTATCCGATCATCCTGTTCCTTTACCAATGGATAATAATAAAGCGAACGAGCCAAATTAACTTATACCATAGATGTTAATTTTAGAAAGAAGTCTGATTTTTTTTGTAATTTTAGTTTCACAGTTTTATAAAAAGAGCTCTTATTGATGTTTTGTTAGGGGGGGACGCCCCTCACGCAAAACAGAACATATTTAACATTGCATATTTACTCGCTTATTTTAAAGAGATCTTTTATAAAAATGCACTCTTTACGCTGTCGTCTGTGGATTGGTTTTCAAGATTTGTGTGCTTCACTTTTTCTACATATACTTGTCTGTGAAATTATTGCTGAAGGATTATCAATTTATGAGCCGCAGCTTTCTGCTTCTAAATGCAATAATTATATAATTAAAGCTCTCCATGAGGTTTATCTCAATCCTTCTATACACAAATCCCCATGTACTTTTACATCAATTCCCATGTATTTTTCTTATGAACAGAGACAATTGATTGTTCTTATACGTGCAATAATCCTAAGCTGCATTTTATGATGCTCGATGAATAGACGTTTTCTCTTGAGGTTAGAGATGTACTGACAGATCATTAACCTTTTATAGTATCGATCACTAAAATGTGACTTAGATTATTTATTTATAGGTTATGGTTTGAAGTAAGCACTTTCATGTGAAACAATTTTTATGTGTGAATATTAAAATAGTTGAATAGAGTTCTGCTGATTGTATTTTTATCTACGTCGAAAATTTTTTACACAAGAATATTGATAGCAGCTATGTTCCCACGAGTCTCTGTCCATTTATAGACGATGACATGAAATTATGCTGATAATCCATTATAGAGAATTATTTTTTCACAAAAGGTTTTCCATATTTGTGATAAATTTAATAGGTTTCATTGGTTACAATGTTTCGATGACTTGCGATAAAATTAATTAGTATTTCAATACATATTGCGAGAGTGCTAAAAATTAGTGGAAGAGAGGACATAATCATGATTCTCCAAGCTTCTTAATAACTATGGTATTTTCTTTATAATTTGAGCGTTTATAAGTAATAATATTAAATTGCGCTAATAATCCATTATAGAGAAGAATCTTTCCTACTAATGGCTCTCCGATGTTTGTGATCATTTTAATAACTTCCATTGCTTGTAGGGTTCCAATAACGCCAGGTAAAACACCGATGATTCCAGCTTCAGCGCATGTTGGAATAGTATCGGGAGCAGGAGGGGTGGGAAATAAATCGCGATAGTGAGGATTATTGTCTTTATACGGCATAAGGACGGTTAATGAGCCATTAAAACGTTCTACAGCACCACTTATTAAAGGTTTTTTACATTGGGCAGCGTGATCAGCGAGAAGATAGCGAGTGGTAAAATTATCACTTCCATCAACAATGATGTGGTAAGCATTGAGCAGTTTATCCACATTACTTTTATCTAAGCGTAGGGTGTGTTTTTCAACTACAACATGGGGATTTATTGCTTTTATAGTGGTTTCAGCACTGTCTGTTTTGCTTTTGTTGATTGCATTTGTTTTATGAATAACTTGGCGTTGTAAATTGGAAAGTGAAACGATGTCGTTATCGACAATTCCAAGAGTTCCAACACCTGCGGCAGCCAAATAGGTTAAGACAGGAGCACCAAGACCACCAGCGCCTACAACAAGAACGCGTGCTTTTTTTAGCTTTTGTTGCCCTGTACCACCAATTTCAGGCAAAATGATGTGGCGTGCATAGCGTTCGATTTCTTTGTTGTTTAATTCTATATCTGTTTCTTGTGTCATAAATTTTCTCTTGTCATAGTTCTTTTATTGTTTACTAAGTTTATGATGCATAGACCAGTCTGCTTTTAGGATAGAGAGGATTTATTTATGAAAATTGCCATTCAGATGGATCATATTTCAACAGTTCGGATTCAAGGAGATACGACATTTGCACTCGCTTTAGCAGCCCAAGAACGTGGACACTCTCTCTTCCATTATACACCAGATCGTTTATCTCTATACGATGGTTGTGTGATTGCACGACTAGAGCCATTGATTGTACATGATAAAGAGGGAAGCCACTATCGATTAGAAAAGCCTGCTCGTACGGAATTAACAGATATGGATGTGGTTCTTTTACGCCAAGATCCACCTTTTAATCTCAATTATATCACAACAACTCATTTGTTAGAGCGTATTCATCCTAAAACACTCGTTGTGAATGATCCGGCATGGGTACGCAACAGTCCAGAAAAAATTTTTGTTACTGAATTTTCTGATCTGATGCCAGAAACATTAATTACCAAAGATATTGAAGAAATAACAGCTTTTAGAGAGACATTTGGCGATATTATTGTTAAACCACTTTATGGAAATGGGGGTGCTGGTATTTTTTATTTAAAACAAGATGATCGCAATTTAGCATCATTGTTAGAAATGTTTGCAGAAATTTATCACGAACCTTTTATTGTTCAGCGCTATTTAGAGGCAGTACGAAAAGGAGATAAAAGGATTATTTTGCTTGATGGTACACCTGTTGGAGCTATTAATCGAATTCCGACAGAAACAGATGTGCGCTCTAATATGCATGTTGGAGGTCGCGCGGAAAATGTGGAGTTAACAAAACGTGATTATGAAATTTGTGAACGCATTGGTCCAGCCTTAAAGGAACGCGGTCTTCTTTTTGTGGGGATTGATGTGATTGGAGATTATATAACAGAAATTAATGTGACGTCTCCTACGGGAATTCGTGAAATTAAACGCTTCTGCGGTACAGATGTTGCTCATTTGTTTTGGGATGTTATTGAGTTCAAGCGTTCAAATGAATTTATTTGACAGAGGACAAAAACATGGTTTTAAAAAAATGATCCATGTTGTTTTTTATATTTGTTATGTTGTAAATGTGAACTAGAATGACCGTATAATATAAGTTAAGAGGCTTTGTTTTCGATTTTTAGGGAGTTTATAGATGAACAAAGTATTATCAATTGGAGTGGGATTGATTTTTGCGCTACTGCTGTCAGCAAATGGAGGCAATGCGCGCGATCAAATACAGATTACTGGTTCATCTACAGTTTTACCTTATCAAAAGATTGTTGCTGAAACATTTGGAGAAATTTATCCCCATTTTAAGGTTCCTGTTATCGAATCGGGAGGAACAGGAGCTGGTATTAAGGAATTCTGCCGTGGTATTGGGGAGAACACTGTTGATATTGTTAATGCTTCGCGAGCAATGAAACCGAGTGAATTACAGTCTTGTTTTGATGCTGGTGTAAAAGATGTTGAGGAAATACGTATTGGGTATGATGGCATTGTTTTTGCAACTGATATTAAGGGACCTGATTGGAAATTACAGCCAGTAGATGTTTATAAAGCCCTTGCTGCTCGAATTATTATAGACGGAAAGTTGCAACCGAATAATGTTTTGAAATGGAGTGCAGTTAATAGTGCTCTTCCTGATTGGACGATAGCAGCGTATATTCCTGGGGAGAAGCATGGGACACGTGAAGTTTTTGAGGAAAAATTACTTACTAAGGGGTGTAAAGAGAGTGGGGCAGTTGAGGTGATGAAGTCTTTAGGAATGGATGATAAGGAGATACACACTGCTTGTATTGCGGTACGTAAGGATGGAAAAGCGGTTGATATTGATGGTGATTATTCTGAAACATTTGCGCGTCTAACTTCTAATAAAACAGGGGTTGGTATTTTTGGTTTGTCTTTTTATCAAAATAATGCTGATAAACTAAAGGTTGCCGATATTAACGGTTTTGCGCCAACAGTTGAGACGATTTCTAGTGGACAATATCCGGTTTCTCGTCCGCTTTTTTTCTATATTAAGAAAGCACATTTAGGTATTATTTCAGGTTTGCGAGAGTATGTTGACTTTTTTCTTTCTGATCAAATGATTGGTCCAGAGGGTCCTTTGGCTGAATATGGTTTGATTGTTTCTCCTGAAAAGGAGCGTCAAGCACAGCGTTCTGATTTTTCTGCTGGTCGAGTAATGACATTGAAATAATTTGCAGGGAAAATTTGTTGGATTTCTGGGATAGGGAATTTGGATGCTATTTTTTTATAAAAACTGAAAGATAAAATGCGCATTTCCTTTATTATTTTGTTATTATTGACTTTTGGATTTTGTGGTTTTTGTATTTCTTATATGCGAGCACGCATTCTTGAATACAGACAACATAAAATGCATTCTCGTGCGTATTATTATGGCTGGTGGACATTTTTGATTACTGTTATTCCAGCTTTTATTTTTTTAATTGTTTGGGATGCTGGGAGTACAATTTATTTAGAATATAATGCCTCTCGAGAGCTTGAGGCGTATAGTGCGCATGTAACAGAGCCTGTAAATCACGATCTACTTTGGGAGACACTTCGAAGTCTCGTCAAAAAGATTCATCGCTTTGAGGGGAATCTTTCTAGCGCTTCCTATAAGGAAGTGCAGGCACAATTACTCGCGAAGGGATTGATTTTATCCGATGAAGCATCGGATGATGTGTTCAAAATAGCACAGTCGTGGGTATTCTCTTCTGAAAAGCTTAAGTTTATAGGTTATGTTTTTCTTTTTGCTATTGCGTCCTTTGGTTTTATCTGTGGAATGATGCAAATTGCGCCTCATCAACGTGCCCGTAATAAGGTTGAATCTTTTATTATTATTGGATTGATTTGTGCATCTATTGTTGCAGTCTTGACAACAATAGCCATTGCGCTTTCTATGCTTTTTCAGACAGTAAGCTTTTTTCAGTCTGTATCCTTTTCAAATTTCTTTTTAGGAACAGTTTGGGATCCGCGTTTTTCCGCGAGCGGTTCCAGCGATGAAGTAGGACAATTTGGTTTAATACCGCTTCTTGCTGGTACGCTTTATATTGCATTTGTTGCCATGCTTTTTGCTGTACCTATAGGACTATTTTCAGCTCTTTATATGGCGGAGTATGCTTCTGCGCGATTGCGAGCAATTGTGAAGCCATTGTTAGAAGTTCTTGCTGGCATTCCAACGATTGTTTATGGCTTTTTTGCTTTGAAGGTTGTGGGACCATTTTTACGAGATCTCTCTGCTTCTCTCTCAGACGGGGTTAGTTTTATTATGGCACAAAGTGTTTTGACTGCTGGAGTTGTGATGGGAATTATGTTGATACCTTTTGTTTCCTCTTTATCGGATGATGTTATTACGGCTGTTCCACGCATTTTACGTGAAGGTTCTTATGGTTTAGGCGCAACGCAATCTGAAACAATTAAAAAAGTTGTTATACCAGCAGCGCTTCCAGGGATTATGGGGGCCATTTTGTTGACGGCATCGCGTGCAATTGGAGAAACAATGATTGTGGTTTTGGCGGCAGGTGTTGCAGCAAACTTAACACTCAATCCTTTCGAAGCAATGACTACGATGACTGTTAAGATTGTTAATCAATTGACCGGTGATTTTGAGTTTAATTCTCCACAAACTCTGGTGGCTTTTGCCTTAGGGATGACGCTCTTTGTTATGACACTTTTGATGAATATTCTAGCTCTTTATATTGTGCGTAAATATCGGGAACAATATGAATGAATGAAGATTTTTTTCCTCGTCGCAATATTAGTCTCAAGCGTCGGTATTGGGCTGAACGTCGTTTTCGTGCCTATGGTTTGATTGCCATTTTTATTGGTTTATTTTTTTTATTTACGCTTTTATGGTCTATCATTAGTCAGGGTTATACAGCTTTTTTTCAAAGTGAAATGACATTATCAATTTATTTGGATGAAAAGATCATTGATCCAAGTGGTCAACGTAAAACAAAACCACAAGTGCTCATGACGGCGAATTATCCACTTCTTGTACGCAATGCTTTAGCGAAGAAACTTAATATCAATCAAAATGATCGAGCCTCTCTTTTGGACGTTAACCGGATGTTTTCAAATGGTGTCCGTGTTCAACTGCGTGAAATGGTGACAAAGAATCCAAAACTGATTGGCACAATGCAAAAAGTTAAAGTTTTGGCATCTGCGGATATTGATTCTGCTTATAAGGGACAGATTGATCTGCGTGTAGCAGAAAAAAACCGTAAAGTTTCTAATCGACAAATAGAATGGATAAAGCGTTTAGCGCATGATGGTACGCTTTATAAAACATTTAATATTGGTTTTTTTACATTTGGCGCTTCAAGTCGTCCTGAGACTGCGGGATTAGGTGTTGCGATCATTGGTTCTCTTTATATGATAGGCATCGTTTTATTAGTTTCCCTTCCGATAGGCATAGCAACGGCTCTTTATTTAGAAGAATACGCACGCAAAAATAAATTTACAGATTTTATAGAGGTTAATATCAATAATCTTGCAGCTGTTCCTTCAATTGTGTTTGGTCTTTTAGGACTCTCTTTTTTTGTTAATTTTTTAGGATTACCACGTTCAGCCTCTTTTGTTGGTGGTCTTGTTTTAGCGCTCATGACTCTTCCCACGATCATTATTGCAACACGTTCTGCTCTGCGTGCTGTTCCTCTCTCTATTCGTTCTGCAGCTTTGGGGTTGGGAGCATCAAAAACACAAATGATTTTTCATCATGTTGTTCCTTTAGCTGCGCCTGGCATTTTGACAGGCACAATTATTGGAGTCGCTCAGGCTTTGGGTGAAACAGCTCCTTTGCTTTTGATTGGAATGGTTGCTTTTGTTGTTAATATTCCTACGACCCCCATGGATCCAGCAACGGCTTTGCCTGTTCAAATTTTTATGTGGGCGGGTGAAGCAGAGCGTGCTTTTGTTGAAAAGACATCAGGTGCTATTATTGTATTGATGATTTTTCTTGCGATCATGAATATTTCTGCGGTTTTTTTACGTCGACGATTTGAACGCCGCCAGTAATTTTAATAAAACAACAGCTTTGATAAGATTTTTGTAAGGTGAATTTTTGTAATGAAGATTAAAATGCGCGGTCAGGATGTGAAGGTTTCTTACGGAGATAAAGAAGCACTCCACGGTATTACACTTGATATTCCTGAACATCAAGTAACTGCTTTGATTGGTCCATCAGGATGCGGAAAGTCAACTTTTTTGCGTTGTTTTAACCGTATGAATGATACAATTGAAGGCGCTAAAACAACTGGTCTTATTACCTTAGATGGGGAGAATATTTATGACACACGGATTGATGTTGTAGAATTGCGCGCTCGTGTTGGAATGGTTTTTCAAAAGCCCAGCCCTTTTCCAAAATCTATATTTGAGAATGTTGCGTATGGTCCACGTATTCACGGTTTGGTAACAACACGCTCTGAATTGCATGATGTCGTTGAAAAGAGTTTGAGGCAGGCAGGTTTGTTTGAAGAAGTAAAAGACCGCCTTCATGATCTTGGAACAAGTTTATCAGGGGGACAACAACAGCGTTTGTGTATTGCACGTGCTATTGCGGTTAGTCCTGAAGTTATTTTGATGGATGAGCCATGTTCAGCTCTTGATCCTATTGCGACAGCACGGATTGAAGAGCTTATCGATGCGTTACGGCAAAATTATACAATTGTTATCGTAACGCATTCCATGCAACAGGCCGCACGTGTTTCTCAACATACGGCTATGTTTCATTTAGGGCATTTGGTAGAAGTTGGTGCGACTGAAATGATCTTTACCTCACCAAAAGAGCAACGGACGCAAGATTATATTACGGGGCGTTTTGGATAGGTGAATTGAGGAGTATAAGATATGTCTATGAAACATACTGTCCGTTCTTATGATGCAGAACTAAAATATTTAAGAGTAAGGATTACAGAAATGGGGAGCCATGCAGAAAGGATGATTGAACGTTCTGTCGCATCGGTTGTGAGTAGTGATCTTCAACTTGCAACGACAGTGATTGTCGATGATGTGTTTTTAGATGAAGCAGAACGTGACATTGATGAAAAAGCGGTTGCTATTATTTGCAAACGCCAACCGATGGCTGTCGATTTGCGTGAAATTATTGGAGCCATTCGTATTTCTTCTGATCTTGAACGGATTGGGGATATGGCAAAAAACATTGCTAAAAGGACTGTTGCACTTTCAGAAATACGTCAATCTGCTTCTGTTTATCATGGGCTTGAAACAATTACAGCTTTAGCACTCAATCAATTAAAAGAAGTCTTAAATGCTTATACGAGTCGCCTATTAGAGCGTGTTGACGCGGTGCGTGAGCGTGATGAGAAGATTGATGCTTTGTATACTTCTCTTTTTCGTGAACTTTTGACGTATATGATGGAAGATATGCGCAATATTACGGTTTGTACGCACTTACTGTTTTGTTTAAAGAATATTGAACGAATTGGTGATCATGTTACTAATATTGCTGAAATGCTGCATTATATCATAACGGGTTACCATATGTCCTCTGATCGTCCTCGCGATGACCTTACTTATAAAGTTGGGGTAGGTGAGAAGAAAATAGATTAAAATTTTTCTTATATGTATAAAATAAGTTTGTAGATATATGAGTATTTTCTTAAAGTGCAGCTATAGAAAGAATAAGATAACCATCTTATGGAAAAGCACAAAGAAGCAACAAAGAGTTTTTTCAGAGAAGCATGGCAGATTGTTAACTCTTGGTTTGACATTTGTATATTAGATGATATCATCACTCGTATTGTGGCAGGAGGGGAGTTTTCTAGGGGAATTTCCTTTCAGATCATTTTGTTAAAATTTTATATTAAAGGGGATATCTGTATTATTTTTTCGTATGTAGAAGAAGTGGATAGTGTTACTTTATTGTAATTGAAATGTGTGGGTTATTATAGCCTATATTGAACCATGAAGAATAACAATATCGATCTGTAAATTAAGAGTTTTTTATTTTTTATTTTGCATAGATACTTTTTGATTACCTCTTGTATTAAAATTTTACTGAGTGGTAACAATTAGCTATGTACTTTATTGAGAGATACATTTAAAGCTCATTTCAAGACTTGAATATCTCAGAGATTATAGGAATGTGTTGCATAAGATGAAAAAAAATCGTTGGAATGTTTTTGTTACCTGTTGTGTAGCGCCGTTAGTTGTTGTGGGATGTGCTTCAAGTCATTTAGATGCTGGAAAAATAAATAATAATAAGACAAAAATGGTTACATATCCATTGACAGAGCGTCAATGTCTTATGCGAGCGATGTATTTTGAATCAAATCGCACAAGCCGTGAAGGAATGATTGCCGTTGGAACGGTTGTTATGAATCGTGTTAATTCAACCGCCTATCCTAAGACGATTTGTGGTGTTGTTGGTCAATATAGGCAGTTTGCTCCTGGTGTTTTAACGCGTCCTATGACGGAGAAAGCATCTGTTGCTCGTGTAAGAGAGGCGGCTGATGCCGTTTTACGAGGTGAACGAGATAAGAAAGTTAAACACGCTAAGTTTTTTCATACCGCTGGTTTGTCTTTTCCGTATAAAAACATGCATTATGTTCAGGTTGCAGGGGGAAATGCTTTTTATGAAAAACGATCACGTGATGGAGAACTTCAAGTTCCTACAAATAATCGCCCTTATGATGTTGCTTATGCTTTTGCTCAAGAACGTTCTGGTCATGCGCCAAGCTTTATAGATGAAGGCTTAGAGAGTAGGGGCGTAAAGGCAGAGAAAAGTACATCTCCTTCGACAGAAGTAGCACAGTCCAAGATGGCACATCCTGCGCCTTTTGCTATGGTACAGCTTGATAAAGTTCCTATCCCTGCCTATGCACCTCAACATCTAGCTAGGAAAGAGGAAAATAAAACGATTATGGCTTTACCTTCATCTGATCAGTTAAATGCAATTGTTGCAATGTTAGAAAAACGACACAGGAACTAGTAAGTTTTTCATGACCAAAGAAGGATGATATACCCATTGCGATTTATGAATTAAGTGAATTTTAGCGATAATGATACGCATAAATATACGTAGAGAAAGCGAACTCAAAGGATCTGAAAAACAATTTATAATATGACGACATAAAGAACGCATTCTATTTAAAGAAGGGTATTGGTAATGTACTTTGATATTCATGAGACAATTTTGCCTGAAATGCTTAATCGTCTTGCAGAAATTACAGTGAAAGTGGGGTTGAATTTACAAGAGGGGCAGGATCTTGTTTTAACTGCTCCAGTGTCAGCGTTACCTTTTGTTCGGCGTATTGCATATCATGCTTATAAGGTTGGTGCTGGTGTCATTACACCAATTTTTAGTGATGATATGTTATCGCTTACACGGTTTGAAAATGCCCATACAGCTAGTTTTGATTGTGCCCCTTCTTGGCTTTATGAGGGAATGGCAAAGGCTTTTGAAAATGGGGCAGCGCGTTTAGCGATTGTTGGTGATAATCCTTTGCTCCTTTCCAATCAGGATTTTGATAAGGTTTCACGTTTAAATAAAGCCACTTCAATAGCTTACCAGCCGGCACTCAAGCAAATATCAAATTTTGCTATGAATTGGTCGATTGTTGCTTATCCAACAGCAGGATGGGCTGAGGCAATGTTTCCTTCTTTACCACTTAATGAGGCGATTAAAAAATTAGCCGATGCAATTTTTTCTGCTTCACGTGTTACAGGAGAAGATCCGGTGCAGGCGTGGACTGTTCATAATGCACATTTGAAGAAACGGTCATCTTGGCTTAATGAGCAGCGTTTTTCTGCCTTACACTTTACAGGGACAGGGACTGATTTAACTGTTGGTTTGGCAGATGATCATGAATGGCATGGTGGTGCATCCGTTGCTCAAAATGGTGTTATTTGCAATCCGAATATTCCGACAGAAGAAGTTTTCACGACTCCTCATGCTCATAAGGTTGAAGGTTTCGTTCGCTCAACAAAGCCCCTTTCCTATCAAGGAACTCTGATTGATAATATTGAAGTACGTTTTGAAGCCGGGCGTATTGTTGAGGCTCGTGCATCAACAGGCCAAGAAGTTTTACAGCAGGTTTTGCAAAGTGATGAGGGTGCAAGCCGGTTGGGCGAAGTTGCCCTTGTGCCCCATTCTTCACCAATTTCTAAGAGTGGACTCCTTTTTTATAATACCTTATTTGATGAAAATGCTGCATGTCATATTGCTTTAGGGCAGTGTTATTCCAAATGCTTTTTAGATGGGGCATCATTGACGTCAGAAGAGATTGCAGCACGTGGTGGGAATAAAAGTGTCATTCATATTGACTGGATGATTGGTTCTGGTGAAATTGACATAGATGGCATTACCCAAGATGGTGTAAGAGTTCCTGTATTTCGTAAGGGTGAATGGGCTTAATTTTGTTACCATAAAACACGGTCATTTGAGGTGGGGTGGGATGTAAGCTTTATTGATACGTTAAGTATTTTAGAGTGTGTGGTATATATTCAAGGCAGGGTTTGTCCATAAAGCCTTTAGTTAAATGATTCACATGAGTAGGAATCCAAGTAAAATCGACTCATCAAGAATTTGTTTAGTAGATGTAGAGGAAGTCTTCGTTTTTTGAGGGGGGAATAAGTCAATTTATCAGTGATACGATTGGAAAGTGTATAATTATTAAAGAAGAGTAATGCCTGAGCTTCCTGAAGTAGAGACAGTTCGTCGTGGACTTGAGTCCGTTGTAACTGATGCAAAGATAGTATCTGTCAAACTTAATCGTAGAGATTTGCGCTTTCCTTTTCCTGAGGCTTTTTCTGAGCGCCTTATTGGCAGAACAATTATAGAACTTGGTCGGCGTGCGAAATATTTATTATTTCATCTTTCTCAGGATGAAACGATTTTAAGCCATTTAGGAATGTCTGGTTCATGGCGTATAGAGAATGATTTTTTAAGAAAAGCTTGTTCAGCGTCAAGTAAATTAGTTAAACATGATCATTTTGTCATGGATATTCAGACAAAGAATGGTGACGTTTATCGTCTTATTTATAATGATGTGCGTCGCTTTGGGTTTATGCTTTTAGTCGATACGGATAAGCTTTATGAACATCCACTTTTAAATAAGCTAGGTCTTGAACCTATGAGTAATTCGTTTTCTGGTCGTTATTTACAAAAGGCTTTTGTTAATAAAAAAATGTCTCTCAAGGGTGTTTTAC
The DNA here is from genome assembly GCF_042196985.1 of Bartonella sp. AA97HXZ. Classification (NCBI taxonomy): domain Bacteria; kingdom Pseudomonadati; phylum Pseudomonadota; class Alphaproteobacteria; order Hyphomicrobiales; family Bartonellaceae; genus Bartonella; species Bartonella sp. AA97HXZ. The sequence goes on from NZ_JBHIRC010000005.1 coordinate 114,067, forward strand.
TTGATCAGTCTATTGTTGCAGGTCTTGGGAATATTTATGTTTGTGAAGCACTTTGGCGGAGTCGTTTGTCTCCACAACGTGGTGCATTTACATTGGCATCAAAAACGGCACGTGCACGTGAATTTGCAGATTCTTTAGCACAAAATATACGCAATGTGATTTCTGAAGCCATTTTGTCTGGTGGCTCTTCTTTACGTGATTATATGCATATAGATGGTTCGCTTGGTTATTTTCAGCATGCTTTTTCAGTTTATGGACGAGAAGGCAAGCAATGTTTGGAATGTGGAGCGCCTATTATGCGCATTTTACAGGCTGGACGTTCAAGTTTTTACTGCTCACAATGTCAAAAATGAATAAGGTGTCTTGCAAAATCTTACAAGAGGCTTAAAGTCATCGCATCTATAATATAATTACACAAGGCTTGAAAGGTTTTTTTTATGCTGAATAAAGTACTAACACATCTTGATGGAAATATAGAGAAGAGCCTTGAACGCCTTTTTTCTCTTTTACGTTTTCAATCGATTTCTACAGACTCGGCTTACAAGGATGCATGTCGTAAAGCAGCTGATTGGTTAGTAGAGGATTTAAAAAGCATCGGTTTTGAGGCTTCACGCCGTGATACGCCGGGGCATCCAATGGTTGTTGGGCATCATCCTGGACCTTCAGATGATTGTTTGCATGTGTTGTTTTACGGACATTATGATGTTCAACCTGTTGATCCATTGAGTTTATGGGAGGATGATCCATTTACACCTTCTTTAAAAGAGAGAGATGGAGAGAAAGTTATTTGTGCTCGTGGAGCTTCAGATGACAAAGGTCAGTTGATGACTTTTATTGAAGCATGTCGTGCATTTAAGAAAGAAACAGGGCAGCTTCCTATTAAAGTTACTGTTTTATTTGAGGGAGAAGAAGAATGTGCTTCTCCTTCCCTTATTCCTTTTTTAAAAGCAAATACAGATGAACTTAAGGCAGATTATGCATTGGTTTGTGACACGTCAATGTGGGATGCGGATACACCATCTATTGCTCTTTCTCTTCGGGGAATTATGGCAGAAGAGATTATTATCACAGCAGCGAATCGTGATTTGCATTCTGGTTATTTTGGAGGAGTAGCAGCTAACCCCATTCGTATTTTAACGAAAATCTTAGCAGGACTTCACGATGAAAATAATAGGGCAACACTTCCTGGTTTTTATGATGGCGTAGAAGAAACACCTCCACAGATTTTACAATCATGGAATGCACTTAATTGTACTGCTGAAAATTTTCTTGGTCCTATAGGACTTTCCGTTCCAGCTGGTGAAAAAGGGCGGAGCATTTTAGAGCTTGTATGGGCACGTCCTACCATGGAAATTAATGGTATTAGTGGCGGCTATGAAGGGGAAGGGATGAAAACAGTTATTGCTTCTCAAGCGAGTGCAAAAGTATCGTGTCGTTTGGTGCATAAGCAAGATCCAGAGAAAATACGCCAAGCGTTGCGTGATTATGTACGTAGCTCAATTCCTGCTGATTGTAAGGTTGAATTTAAGAATCACGGTTCTTCTCCGGCACTTCAGATTTCTGATGATTCATCTTTTATCAAGGAGGCGAAGGATGCCTTATCACAAGAGTGGGAAGTGCCTGCTGTTTTGACAGCCATGGGGGGCTCGATCCCAATTGTAGCAGATTTTCGGTCAATTCTTGGTATGGAAACTCTTTTGGTTGGTTTTGGACTGGCTGATGACCGTATTCATTCTCCTAATGAAAAATATAATTTAAAATCGTTTCATAAGGGGCAGCGGTCTTGGGCGCGTATTCTTGCTGCTTTAGCAAGTAGGAGGGTAAATGGCTGAGATTCGCGTTCATCAAGGTGATTTACCAAACTTAGACAATTATAAAACTGATGCCATTGCGATTGATACCGAGACTTTAGGATTACAACCCTATCGTGATCGTTTATGCGTTGTTCAGCTTTCTTCTGGAGATGGTACTGCCGATATTATACAGATTGCTAAAGGACAAAAGAATGCACCTAATTTGGTCAAGCTTCTTGAAGATAAAGCGGTCGTAAAAATATTCCATTTTGGGCGTTTTGATCTTGCTATTTTAGCACATACATTTGGTGTTATGCCAGAGGCTATTTTTTGTACAAAGATTGCTTCGAAACTCACGCGCACTTATACGGATCGTCATGGTTTGAAAGAAATTTGTAATGAATTGCTGAATGTGAATATTTCTAAACAGCAACAATCTTCGGATTGGGCGGCAGAAACGTTATCACAGGCACAAATTGAATATGCTGCGTCGGATGTGTTATATTTGCATCGTTTAAAGGTTATATTTGAAGAACGTTTAAGACGTGAAGAGCGAGAAAATGTTGCCAAGGCATGCTTTCAATTTTTGCCTATGAGAGCTAGGCTTGATCTTTTAGGATGGGCGGAAGTTGATATTTTTGCGCATAGCTAACTTTAAAATTGGCTTTTAAATGGAGTTAATTATTGATGTGAGAGGACAAAATGCTTGTACATTATGGGCATTTTATCCTCTCATCTTTTCTGATAAGAATTATAATAAATTCTTAAGTGCTATTTCATTTGAAGTTTAGGCAATAAAGGTACTTTTGCGAATTCATATTTTTTATTTTTGTAACAGCTTTTATTTGAAACAAAGCAATTTTGAGGAGAGGCTAAAAACATACGGTAGGTTGGAAGACTTAAATCTCTGAAACCGGTATACAGCCTAATTGGGGGAGAATATGAATGTGTAAATGTAAAAAACCAATCTCATCTTTACCATCATTTTTAATTCTGCTTTACGACTTTCAAAAGTATTTAAAGCAATGTCTGTTAAATAATAGAGATTACGCATTGCCCCATACTTTTGTTTCTCATGTTTTTAATGGATTTACGTTCTTCGTGTAAAACAGAACGCTCTAAACGGAATATATTTGTGTTGCTAATTCATGTGCTTTTTGTAAAGAAACCGACACCCAAGTTCATTTTACGGTGGCGCTCATAAAAGATATAACAATAAAGCTTCCAATACCAATATAAAATCTATTGAACACTACCATCTTTATGCTTATGGAGTAACAAGCCGCTACCATCCACACAACTGTGCCAATTCCCAATGTTGTGTAAGTCCTTAGCACTTGAGACGGTTCATAAGAGGCATTTTTAGTCTTTTTTTTAGTGTTTTTTATCTACACAGCTCTCACAACTTGTAACGTGCAAACAAATGGTTTTGATTGATTCAACATGAAAAAGATTTGGAATGAGAGAATCTTATGGTATTTAGGATTCTCAGTCAATATGAATAACGCTAAATTATCATTATAAATCAGTATATTATATGAAGTTCGTATAGTTTATTATTTTCAGACGATACTTCGTGCCTTTATTTATTACTCAATAAGTAATTTCTATGTTGGCAGAGCAGGGCAATTTTCTTTTATTTTAAAATTAAAATGCTTCAAAGCTTTGTTTTTTGAGGATTCTCACTTTTTATCTATAAACATGCTATTTTTCTCTAGAAATTTGCAATGAAGACACTAGATAAAATCCATTATGGATATTTAATGAGGTTAAATTTATGAATATAAAATATTTTATTACGGCTTTCGCTACGTTTGCTTCAATCTCTGTAGCTCAGGGTGCTTCTTTCTTGTCTTCTCAAAAGTTAATAGAGGGTATACCTTCTATTGTTCCTCCTAGAGATCTTTTTTCTAGTGAACAGTTGAGCAAGATCTTCTCTGAAGTTGTTCAAATGGAACTTTCTTGCACGCATAACAACCAATGCATAACAGCAGCTAAGTTAGTACCTGTATCATATTCTGGTAAAAAAAGATTTAAAAAGCCTAAAAGAGGATCAGGGAAAGGAAAACGACCAGACTTATTTGGACGAAGTCCAATGAGTTATTAAAAAGTAAGAAAACAACATCAAGAGGTCTAACGTATGATCGGGAATTGAAGAGAGGAGATATTTTTTATCATTTGAAAAGTGGAGGAGCAGTTGTTCGCAAAGGGTATTATAATTATGTACGGAGGGGGTGAAGAGTACTATTTGGAAAAGATATGGGGAGGTGGATTTCGGTGTAAGAATACTCTGTATAATGGCAATCGCTCGTTACAAAATTCATGGGTTTGGATAAATATAACCTCCCGATTTTGGGTTACGCTGTTATACTGTAAATACTGTCATTTTAAGCGTAACTATACAGCGCATATAAAACTCCTTGATAAGTGTTTTTAGAGTAGGGCTTGTCCAGAGAGAGCCTTTAGTTAAGTGAATCACATAAGTAAGGAGTTAAGAAAAATCCTCTCGACAAGAAACTAAGCTGTTTGCAGAGAGGATCTGAGAGGATACTTCATCAAAATCGAGTGAAGCAACAAAAATGTTAAACTTTTGATCTTTCATGCTATGCTTCGACTACAGAATTTATAAAATATTCATTTGTCTATGATTCAAAATATCAGATATTTTTTCTGCCAAATTCATGATTTTTAAAGCAAGGTGTGGTGTGAAAACTTTAAGAAAGATTTCTCGTTTTTTCAGCTTTAAGGAGATTTCTATATAAGTTTTAATGTTTATCATACCGGTTGTCTGTCTTTAGGTATTTTTTTCAATTTAGCTAAAAAGAGTATGAAATGATAGCCTACAAATAGGGCTAAAGCTCTGGAAAAGATTTTCTAGAAAGTTAAGCAGAAGCGTAAATATGTCAAAAAGGAATAAATTCCTAAATTAAAAACAAAGAGCAAGCGTGATGAAATTACATGTAATTTTGTTGCAGTCCATAGGGTAGTGGAGATCTTGTTTTGTGCGGTACAAGCATTCTTTACAATGATGAAAAAACAATCAAAGAGCTATTCACATTTGGTTATGCGAAGGATGAAGCTAAAAACGTTGTTTGTATGAATTTAAATGGAACAGTTAGATTAAGCTGTTCTCAATATTGTAACGGTCTTCAATATTCAATATTGAGAGTATTAATAGGAGGCATGTTAGCTTTTAAATAGTTTTATTTATTCACACACTTGCTTGTTTGTGAGGTGCAGAGGGATGGTTTTGGTTTCTTTAATATAAAAAGGCTTAAGATAAGAGCATCGTCAATATTGCAGACGAATTAATATAAAGATATTTTTTCATTATAAATCAATATATTATATTTTTATGTCAATAGCACACGCTTTACACGGAGGGTACTGTGGCGCAGTTTTTTTATCAAAATGATAAAGGAGAGAAAACGTGAGGAAAAGAGATCATTTGTGCATGGGCATAGTTTTATTCTCATTATTACAGATCAAGCAATTAAGGGTACTTTGATTGGCTTTTTGTTTTTTTTTATAAGTGTATCATTTTTGCTACAGATATCTGAAGATGGGGCTCTATATGAAACGGTGTGTTCAAATAAATATTCAGCTATGGAGAGAAAATATGAATATGAAATGGTTAATAACAGCTTCTGCTTTCGCTTTTGTTTCAGCTTCAGCAGCACAAGCAGCAGATGTTATTGTTCCCCCAAGACCAACACCTGTTGCTCCCGTTATTGTTGCTCCAACTTTTTCTTGGACAGGTTTTTATGTTGGGGGCCAGATTGGTGGTTTTTCGGGTAAAACGAAAATGGATATTCTCAGTAATGGAAACAAGATCCCAGCGCCTGATGACCTTTTGCCTAAACTATCTGGTTTCATGGGTGGTCTTTATGCAGGTTCCAACGTTGATCTTGGTAATGGCCTTATTCTAGGTGTTGATACAGATATCATGTGGTCTAATAAAGATGACACGAAGACAGGAAAAACATATGTCATTGCCCCAGAACACATCAATTATATTAACAAGGTATTAAAAGACGCTGCAATTAATATTGGTAAAGATGCGCTTAAACCTGGTGCTAAACGAACCCACAGTTTCACTTTTAAAGAAAAGTGGGCTGGTGCAACGCGCGTGCGTATTGGTTTTGCAGCTGAACGCATTATGCCTTATGTTGCTGGTGGTATCGCTTATACACAGCTTCAAGATAGTGCGTTGATTTCAATAACAGATAAAGATTCAGACAAAGTAATCGCTTCTGGTACTCTGTCTGATGAAACAAAGACCCTTGTTGGTTACACGCTTGGTGCTGGTGTTGATTTAGCAATGACCAATAATATTATTGTACGTGCGGAATATCGTTACTCAGATTTTGGGAAAAAGAAATTCTCAAATGATAAATATGAGACTTCTTACAAAACCAATGATTTCCGTGTTGGTGTTGCTTACAAATTTTAACAGATGATAAGTTAAATAACAGAGGCTCTGTCTTTGACAGAGCCTCTGTTATTTTCTGTTGCCATATTATCACACAATACATAATTTATTGTGGATGTGAAAAGATATTATTCAGATTTTCTTAAAAAAAATCATAGACAATAAACAAGAATTACATTTAAAAACCAATAAGTTATTTATATATATATCTTTAGGTTTCTCGTACAAAATCAAGCTATGAAGCGATTTTGTCTGGGATGTGCCCTCCATTTTCTGTGACTGTATCATTTTTACTACAGCTTTTCTTTCTGTAATCTTGTAGCACTGTGCTCATAAATAAATTAGGAGCAAAGTTTATGAATATAAAATCTTTAGTAACAACTTCTGTTATCGCTATAGCGGCAGCTTCTGCAGCACAAGCTGCTGATGTTGTCATCCCTCGTGAAACAGCCCCAGCAGTCATCTCAGCAGCCCCTGCCTATTCTTGGACAGGTTTTTATCTTGGTGCTCAGATTGGTGGTCGTTCAATGAAATCTGACAACTTTTCAAACGATTTTAAGTTTTCTGGTATGATCGGTGGTCTATACACAGGTTACAATATTGATCTCGGCAGTGGTGTAGTCTTTGGCTTGGATACAGATGTCTCTTTTGTTGGTAAAAAAGACACAGTTAATTACGGTGAACATACGGTTGGAGGAGTATTCAATAAAACTGCTGAAGATATTACTAAAATCCTTACAGAAGCTAAGATTCCAGTGAAAGATGGTCTAAAAGTTGCATCTGGAGATGCATACACCGAAAGTGTTACTCTGAAAGAAAAGTGGTCTGGTGCTACACGCGTTCGCATTGGTTTTGCTGCTGATCGTATCATGCCTTATATCGCTGGTGGTGTTGCTTATACGCAAATACAAGGAATTTCCGCAATTGAAGTGAAAAAAGCTGTTGATACTTCTGCTAATCCTTCTGCTGATTCTGGTAAATTGGTTGCTTCTGGTAACGTATATGATGAAACAAAGACCCTTGTTGGTTTCACCCTTGGTGCTGGTGTTGACTTCGCAATGACAGACAATGTTCTGTTGCGTGCAGAATACCGTTACTCAGACTACGGTAAAAAGAAATACTTTAAAGACACAGCTGAACTTCAATACAGAGTCAATGATTTCCGTGTTGGCGTTGCATATAAATTCTAATTTCGTAAAAAACGAAATAAACTTCCAAGAGGCTCTGTCTTTGACAGGGCCTCTATTATTTTCTGTTGTTATATTATCACATACCCTATATTTATTAGGGGAATAAAAGATATTATTTAGATTTTCTTAAAAAGATTTTTATAAATGACAGATAACAATTATGCCATAAAATCAATAATTTACACATACTTGTAACTTACAATTTCTTATGAAACGTGAAGTTATGAAATGACTTTATCTTGCGTCAGCTTTCGTTTCCTATGATTGTATCATTTTACTACAGCGTTTTTTTGTAGTCGTATAATACTGTGCTCGTAAATAAATGAGGAGCAAAGTTTACGAATATAAAATCTTTAGTAACAACTTTTGTTATCGCTATGACTACAGCTTCTGCGGCACAAGCTGCTGATATTGTCATTCCTCGTAAAACAGCTCCAACAGTTATCACAGCTCTTTCGTTTTCTTAGACAGGTTTTTATCTTGGTAGTTAAGTTGGCAACTTTTCAAGTCAAAGTTTATGTATTTGATTTTGAGACAAAAGAAAAAACTTCAGATAAAGATGCACTACCTATGCCTTCCGGTTTCATCGGTGGTATTTATTTAGGTTCCAACGTAGATCTTGGAAATGTTCTCATTCTAGGTGTTGAAACCGATGCAGTCTGGGCAGACCGAGGAGAGACGAAGACGGTCTCAAAGATTCTTGTGGTTGATGAATTTAATGATTTTAATGATGAATTTGAAGATGCTGGTGTTGCATTGCTGGTGTTACATTGGATGAAAATAAAAAGTTTCAAAAGGGTGACACAGCAGTGTATCGCATTGGTTTCAAAGAAAAAAGGTCTGGTGCAACACGGGTTTGTGTTGGTTTTTCTGTCGCTGACAGTATTATGCCTTATCTTGCGATGGTATTGCTTATGCGCAAATACAAGGTGTTGGTAAAGTTTCAGGAACAAAAAAGTTGGCAAATGGGTAAGCCAAGTAAAGAGTTTCTGCTACAGTATTTAATAAAACAAAAACGATGGAGGGTTTTATCCTTGGTGGTGGTATAGATTTCGCGATGACAGATCATATTCTGCTTCGTGCGGAATACTGTTACTCAGACTTTGGTAAGAAGGAATTTAAAAAGGATTATCTTAAACTAGGCTACACAACCAATGACTTTCGTGTAAGTATCGCTTACAAGTTCTAATTTCATCAAAAGTGCAATTATGAATAAAAAAGTATTAATAAAAAGTTAAATTTTCAAGAGATCTTGACTTTTACAAAACCGCTGTTTTCTAGGGTTTATTTGTGTGATTGTGATATTTTTACTACAGCTTTTCTATCTGTAATCTTGTAAGGTCGTTTGATAGTTAATTTAGGAGCAAAATTATGAATACAAAATCTTTAATAGCAACTTCTATTGCCGCTTTAATTTCAGCTTCTGCAGCACAAGCTGCTGATATTATCATCCCTCGTGAAACAGCCCCAGCAGTTATCGCAGCAGCCCCTTCGTTTTCTTGGACAGGCTTTTATCTTGGTGGTCAAGTTGGTAACTTTTCGAGTAAAACTAAAGTAACTATTCCAGGAGAAGATAAAGAACTTTTCAAAAAAGATAACACACCTAGTCCTTCTGGTTTCATGGGTGGTATTTATGCCGGATCTAACGTAGACCTTGGAAATGGTCTCATTCTCGGTGTTGAAACCGATGCAGTTTGGGCAGACCGTGAAGAATCAAAAACAGCCCGTGAATTGACTCTTACTGAAAAAAATGCAGCAGATTTTAATGCTGCCCTTGAAAAAGCTAAGGTTGAATTAAAAGGTCAGCAACAGTTTGAAAAAGGCGACAAGGTAACGGAAAAGCACAGTTACAAAGAAAAATGGTCTGGTGCTACACGCGTTCGTATCGGTTTTGCTGCTGTTGACCGCATTATGCCTTATGTTGCTGGTGGTATTGCCTATGCGCAGGTACAGGGTATTCAATCAGTTACAGGAAAAGGAGAGAGAGTTAAAGTTGAACAGAAAGCTGGTGTGGTTGAAAACCCATCAGTTAAGCAAAATGTAGATTTGACTGGTGGTACTTGGGCTGATGACACGAAGACAATGGTTGGTTTCACTATTGGCGGCGGTGTTGACTTTGCAATGACCGACAACGTTCTTTTACGTGCAGAATACCGTTACTCCGATTTTGGTAAAAAGAAATTCGCCAACGATACACGTGAATTCAACTACAAAACCAATGACTTCCGTGTAGGTGTCGCTTACAAATTCTAATTTCGTAAAAATGAAATTATCAGCACAAAAAATACTAAGGCCTCGTTTAACGGGGCCTTTATTTTATTATCTCTCTATTTTATTCCTCTTAATCTCTTCATTTTTAATGGGATCATACTCCTCATGCAAAACAGAACGCCCTAAACGGAATACACTTGTTGTTGTGTATTCACACATTTTTTTTAAATAAATATTTTTCAAAGTACATCAAGCCCACTTATGTCTCTGGAAAAGATTTGAATATTTTAGGCTCTGATGTTCAAGCAACGGATAAACTCCTCTTGCAAGCTGAGAGGAATGTTTCGATTGATGCCACACGCAACAGTGCCAATAGCCATCGCGGGGATCAAACATCTCATGTCGCGGTGCACAATGGCTCTCATCTAAGTTCTGGAAAAGAGACCACTGTTCTATCGGGTGGCGATATCCATATTGCTGCTTCCAATATAGATGCCAAGGGTAATGTTGCTCTTGGCGCCCAAGGGGAGGTAACAATAGGGGTAAGAAACGATGAGATGGAGTATCATCTTCAGGGCAAAAACACGAAAGTGGACATGCAAGCCTCTCATGCCGTTGGCTCTTCGATAAAATCTGGAGGTGATACCACTGTCATTGCAGGACAGGATGGCAAACCGCATGACCTTAGCATCACAGGCAGTTCCATTGCGGCTGAGGGCAAGGTAGGGCTGAAAGCCAGCAACGATGTCCTGATCAATAATGCAGAGGATAGCTCACACCGTGAGATATCTAGCTATACAGATGGCGGTTTTTTTGGGGGAAGTTCATCCTATTATAAAACTTTTGGAGCCACCCAAGTAGTAGGTTCAAGTATAGCAGGAGAAAAAGGCATTGCCATTGCCTCAGGCAACAACACGGAAGTTGTAGCCTCGACGCTCATAGCCGGTAAGGCAGAGGAAACGTCAGAAGAGAAAGCACTGGGAGATCAAAAACAAGCGGATATTACCATTCATTCTGGGGGAAAGATTGTCATAAAAGGCGCCCAAGAACACTTGGACCAGCAAGCACAATCGTCATCAAGTGGCTTTTTGCATGAGGAATCGTCCGATACATCTCAATCGCATACCACAACGGTCTCCTCTATCCTTGGGGCAACGGGAAACATTATCACGCAATCAGACAAAGAGACCACAATCACTGCTTCTCATCTGCTTTCCGGTCAAGATATCAATGTGAGTGGAGAAAGTGTGACGATTGATGGCATGACAGATCACCATAAAAGCCATTCAGAGGAGCATGAAAAGTCTTTTGCTGGTGTGACAGGCTCTGTCAATGTGGGCATTCTTGGTACAGTAAAAGATGTAAAGGATGCAGTCAAACGTTTTGGTCATGGGGATACAAAACACAAAATCGGTAATGGTCTTATTGCTGGTCTAAAAGGCTATGATCTCTATAGCAAAGGCAAAGGTCTTTATAATGAGATGAAGGGTGGAAACCTTAAACAGTCTATTCGTGATATTGTTGATGTTTCTGCTAGCGTAACCGTGGGCTTTAAGACAGAGAAGGCAGAAGCCTCTGTTCAGACTTCTACCGCGGTAACAGGTACAATAGAAGCAGGACGCGCTGTTAATATGCAAGCCCACAAAGGTAGCATCCATGGTGTTGGAGCCGATATTATTGCTGGTACAAACCCGATGCAAAGCAATGATGAACAGAGCGGGAATATCACCATGGGAGCAGGTAAAGATATCATCTTTGAAAGTGCGCAAAATACGCAAAGCACAGAAAACCACACGCAAAGCGCTTCAATGAATGTTGGGTATAGTTATGGTACCGGTGGTACAGGGTGGATGGGGAATGCTTCTTTTGGTAAAGGCAAGGGTTCCAGTGAGGAGGTTCACCAGAAGAACAGCCATATTATTGGCACCGGCACAGTTCACACAACGAGTGGTGCAAACACCACATTGGCAGGCGCCGTGGTTTCTGGAGAGCGTGTAGAAATGGAAGTAGGGGGTGATTTTGCCATTACCAGCCGCAGTGATACGGGACACAGTTCCAGCAAGCAAAACTCTGTTTCCATTGGGTATAATAGCCGAGAAAAGGATGGTACAGCCACAACCAATATTTCCTTGAACAAGGATAAATCCTCTAGTGATTATCATAGTGTTGTGGAGCAATCAGGCATCAAAGCGGGTGATGGTGGTTTTAAGATCAACGTTAAAGATAAAACAACGCTGACCGGAGGTATTATTGAAAGCACCGCGCCGGCAGAAAAAAACAGCCTGACCACAGGAAGCATTAGTACCAGTGATATCAGCAACAGTGCGCATGCGCAAGCCAGCAGTCAAGGTTTAAGCATTTCAGCGGGTGGTCCGATGTATCAGGGCAAATATGGTGTCGGGAAAAACATTGCTAAAAATGTCTTAGATCATTCAAAAGCTAAAGATTCAGAGGAAGGATATACCAAATCCGCTATCAGCAATGGCACTATCGTCATTACTGATGAAGCAGGGCAGAAGGCATTAACAGGGCAAGATGTTGAGCAAGCCATAGCCCTCCCTTAATCGGGATACTGCTAGCGCCCATAAGGGTGTACAACAGCTCGATGTAGGCAAGCTGGAACAAATCGTCCATGAAAACCGTGAAATGGCAACTCAACTCTTAGAAGAAGGATTTAAATACAGCGATGACTCCTATAAAACCATGTTTATCAAAGAGCACCCCATCGCCGTGGTGGATCGTGATGAACAGGGCAATATACTCTATGAAATAGATGCAAATGGACAGTATATCAAAGACGCTCGTGGACAACCAATACCTCACGCACATTATTAAACGGATGAAGAAAAGCAGCATTTACAAGAGGGTGCTGATGGCAAGGTGCATGTGTCCTTTAATGGCATCTTTACTCCACCAGAGGAAGCCGTTGTTTATGCGGTTCAACATGCGAAGGATAAAAATGAACCGCTTTATTTTGTTGTGTTCCCAGAAGCCGATTCTGCTATCTCAGAACTTCTAGTCGCGGGCTATCAGAAGTTTATGGAAAATAACTTTTGGGGTTTGACC
>NZ_JBHIRC010000006.1:0-124029 GCF_042196985.1 Bartonella sp. AA97HXZ
TTGACAGAATGGTGGAGAGTGGTCATGAATCCCATAAGTCCCCATACTTGTCTTGGAGATGCGAGCCAAGCATGTCGGTATGTTTATGGCTCATCCAATCGAGTGCAAAATAAGAAAAAATCTTGGTATTAGTTTTCAGGAAGATATTGTCGATTGTGATGACAACGATGCTGTTAAGCAGCGTATAGGATTGATCAATGGTTATTTGAAGTCAGTAGTGAAGGAAGGTTGGGTGGATATTACTGAAGGGAAGAGCCTTTTTGATGATTGTATAATAGAAAAATTTAATAGTGATCACGATACTGTCAGTGGTTTTGTAGATTATTGTTTACAAATTAAAGCAAATAACCTCTTTTTTTATTTACATGAGAGAAGTAAAGGGTTTCGTTGGTTTTTTTGTTTTAAAGTTCTTACAGAAGTTCGCAGGCATAGAAGCAAAAATGGAATAGTTTTTTTATTGGATGAGCCAGCAAATAATTTACATATTCATCCACAGAGAAAAATATTAAGCTCCTTACAAACGTTATCGAGCATAAAGGGCAATAAAGTAATTTATTCGACGCATTCCCCTTATCTTATTAACGACGATAATTTGGATAATTTGTTTACCGTACGTAATGAAGCAAATGATTTTGAAGCGCCTCGAATTGTTTGTGAAAGATTTCTGGAATTAACTACATCTACTGAAGAAACTGTGAGGGCTGTTGAGCCTATTGTTCAAAAAACATGGATTACACACCTTGGAACAGGAGCTGATTGGATTATAAAAAAAATTTAATGGAGTTGCTGCTAATGCAAAGAAGGTAAATCACATTGCTGATTGCGTGAAACATATTATTGGTGGATAATTTTCTCAGTTTATGCCGTAAAGCTTATACCCTTACGCGTTTTATTTAAATGCTTACACCCTTTGGTAAAATTTTACGGAAACTTCGCATTGATCACTCCAAACGCCTCTTAGATATGGCTAAGAAATTAGACATATCTGTAGGATTTTTATCTTCTGTCGAGATTAGCAAAAAATCTGTTCCTGTAGGACTGGAGGAAAAGATCATAGAGCTTTATAGTTTAGATCAAGAGGTAGCAGAAATTTTGAAAAGAGAATCGGATTCTTATTGTAAAAGTTTCACTATAAAGTCTTCTGATACATTTAGATGTGAAGCTGTTGGTATGTTTGCTAGACTGATAAACATTATTTCACAAGAAGATTTAGAACTATTAAAAAATTGTTAGAGAAAGCTGGCAAAAAGAATGCGCTTTGTAAAGAAAAGAATAAAAATCATATTCCCCTAACTTTATTTAGGCATCCCTTATCTTTTAAAAATATATGAAGAATCAAAAACTTAATAGGAATATAAAGATATATGGTGGGCGATGAGAGACTCGAACTCCCGACATCCTCGGTGTAAACGAGGCGCTCTACCAGCTGAGCTAATCGCCCAATGCAATGATCAGCAATTGAATGGAGACTATTTAAGGAAGAATTTTTCTAAACGCAAGAATAAAGATGGGATTTGATAATTTTTTTTAAAAATGCAGAATCCTTCTTGACATAAACGCATGAACCCCTTACACGACCGCTTGTACCAAATTAAATTGGTTCGAAAAAAATGCGCGGGTGTAGCTCAGTTGGTTAGAGTGCTGGCCTGTCACGCCGGAGGTCGCGGGTTCGAGCCCCGTCACTCGCGCCATTTCGTGATTCCTTATGAAATTTCCTTTTTAAAATATCCATATGCTATGAGTAATGTGGTGGAGTGTTTGATTGGGAATAGATATGTTTTTTCTTTCTTTTTATATGGTTTATAAGAATAGGGCTTGCGTCTTTCTTTGCTCTGCGTTACCTATGCCGATAAGAAAAGTATCGCTCTGTATGCCTTAGAAGCAGTATGAATAGAGTTAATAGAGCGATTGTTAAATTTGTCTGTTTGGTCTCGCAATATTGAATCATTGTGTTAAACTCAGGCATTTCGTTACGATGGAAGAGGGTTATGGCTTATTTATTGAGCTCTTATTTGCCAGTCTTGATTTTCATTATTGTGTCAGCGGTTATTGCTGGAGTTTTGTTGATTACACCTTACATTGTAGCATATCGTTCCCCCGATCCTGAAAAATTATCGGCTTATGAATGTGGGTTTAATTCATTTAGTGATGCACGCATGAAGTTTGATATTCGTTTCTATTTGGTATCAATTTTATTTATTATTTTTGATCTTGAAGTTGCATTTCTTTTTCCTTGGGCTGTTTCATTCGAATCAATAGGTATGTTTGGCTTTTGGTCGATGATTGTGTTTTTAGCGATTTTGACTATTGGATTTATATATGAATGGAAAAAAGGAGCCCTTGAATGGAATTAAGATATAATAATTCAACGATTGAGGCTCCAAAACCAAAAGGAATCATTGATCCAAATACTGGTGGGCTGATAGGATCTGAAGATGAGTTTTTTCGTGATATCAATGCTGAATTGTCAGATAAGGGTTTTTTAGTTACCTCGGCAGATGCTTTGATTACTTGGGCACGTACCGGTTCTTTAATGTGGATGAGTTTTGGTTTGGCTTGTTGTGCTATCGAAATGATGCAGTGCTCAATGCCTCATTATGATAATGAGCGTTTTGGATATGCACCACGAGCTTCACCCCGCCAGTCAGATGTGATGGTGGTGGCAGGTACTCTAACAAATAAGATGGCTCCTGCTTTAAGAAAAGTGTACGATCAGATGCCAGAGCCACGTTATGTGATTTCTATGGGATCATGTGCAAACGGTGGGGGATATTATCATTATTCCTATTCAGTAGTGCGGGGATGTGATCGTATCGTGCCTGTCGATATATATGTCCCAGGGTGTCCACCTACAGCAGAGGCATTATTATACGGCATATTGTTGCTACAGAAAAAAATCCGTCGTACCGGATCCATAGAGCGATAGAGAGTTTTCTTGTCATGGTGGATGAAACATTGGTTGAGCTTGCTGCTTATTTGGAAAACAAATTAAAAAATAAGCTTGAAGAGACTGTTCTTGCTTTTGGTGAATTGACCATTGTGGCACGTCTTGATGCAATTATCGATGTCTTAATGTTTGTTCGTGATGATTCTCGTTGTCAATTTATTAATCTTACAGACATTAGTGGTGTGGATTATCCTTCTCGCGATAAGCGCTTTGATGTTTCTTACCAATTGTTATCTCCTCGTGAGAATTTACGCTTACGTGTAAAAGTTCGTACAGATGAAAATACTCCTGTTGCTTCAGCTTGTACAGTTTATCCTGGCGCAGAGTGGTATGAACGTGAAACGTATGATATGTATGGGATTTTATTTTCAGGACATCCGGATTTGAGACGGATTTTAACAGATTATGGGTTTGAAGGATATCCTTTACGCAAAGACTTTCCTGTGACAGGATTTGTTGAATGCCGTTATGATAATGAAGCAAAGAGGGTGATTTATGAGCCTGTTGTTTTGCGCCAAGAGATGCGTAATTTTGATTTTCTTTCTCCTTGGGAAGGAGGACAGTATACTTTGCCATGTGATGGGAAAGCAGATGAAAAAAAATAATATTGGTTTTGATAAGGCATTATATTAGGGTACTGTATTTCTTAAATAATTAAATATTTTTTAGCGTGATAGATTTTTTTGATATTTGATATGAAGTTTTTTAAAAAGCAAGGGGTTGATTGTGGCTGAGGTCAATGTTCGAAACTTTAATATCAATTTTGGTCCGCAGCATCCTGCCGCGCATGGGGTTTTGCGCATGGTTCTGGAGCTGGACGGTGAAGTTGTTGAGCGTGTAGATCCACATATTGGGTTGTTGCATCGCGGTACTGAAAAATTAATGGAAACAAAGACTTATCTCCAAGCTGGTCCTTATCTAGATCGTTTGGATTATGTTGCTCCTATGAATCAGGAACATGCTTTTGTTCTTGCTATTGAAAAGTTATTAGATATAAAAGTTCCTAAAAGAGGGCAATTAATACGTGTTTTGTTTTCTGAAATTGGGCGTATTCTTAATCATTTGCTTAATGTAACGACACAGGCAATGGATGTTGGTGCTTTAACACCACCGCTTTGGGGATTTGAGCAACGTGAAAGATTGATGATTTTTTATGAGCGTGCCTGTGGTGCTCGTCTTCATGCAAATTATTTTCGTCCTGGTGGCGTGCATCAAGATTTACCAGAATCTTTAGTTGAAGATATTGGTGATTTTATTGATCCATTTCTTGTTTCTCTCGGAAAACTTGATGCGCTTGTGACCCCAAATCGGATTTTTAAGCAGCGTAATGTGGATATTGGCGTTGTAAGTATTGATGAAGCTTGGGCACGCGGTTTTTCTGGGGTTATGATTCGTGGAGCTGGTGTTCCATGGGATTTGCGTAAAAGTCAGCCTTATGAATGTTACGATGAAATGGAATTCGATATTCCTATAGGTAAAAATAGCGATTGTTATGATCGCTATCTTATTCGTATGGAAGAAATGCGTCAATCAGCGAAAATTATGCGCCAATGTGTGGAGCGTTTACTGAGTACTGAAAAAAATGGACCAGTTTCGAGCTTGGATCGCAAAATTGTACCACCGACGCGGAGTGAAATGAAAAGCTCGATGGAAGCACTGATTCATCACTTTAAACTCTATACGGAAGGTTTTCATACACCTCCTGGAGAAGTATATGTTGCTGTGGAAGCTCCGAAGGGTGAGTTTGGTGTTTATCTTGTTTCTGATGGAACCAATAAGCCTTATCGTGTCAAGTTGCGTGCTCCTGGGTTTGCTCATCTCCAAGCTATGGATTTTTTAACCAGAGGTCATATGTTAGCAGATGCTACAGCTATTTTGGGTTCGATTGATATTGTTTTTGGGGAGGTTGATCGCTAATGTCCGTACGCCGTCTTGCAGATGATGTTTATCAGCCGGCTGAGTTTTCTTTTACAAAAGAAAATCAGATATGGGTAAAAAATACCATAAAAAAATATCCTGCAGGGCGTCAGCAGTCTGCTGTAATTCCATTATTAATGCGTGCTCAAGAGCAAGATGGTTGGGTGACACGTGCTGCGATTGAGCATATTGCTCAGATTCTTTCCATGGCTTATATCCGTGTCTTAGAAGTTGCTACTTTTTATACTCAGTTTCAGCTTAAGCCTGTTGGAACAAAAGCGCATATTCAAGTTTGTGGTACAACGCCTTGTATGTTACGTGGTTCTGATGAATTGATTAAAGTTTGTCAGAAAAAAATTCATCATGAACCTTTTGCGACCAATCAGGATGGAACCTTATCATGGGAAGAGGTGGAGTGTCTTGGTGCTTGTGTGAATGCTCCGATGGTTATGATTTTTAAAGATACTTATGAAGATCTTACAGCTGAACGCCTTGAAGAAATTATTGATGCATTTGAAGCAGGTAAGGGTTCTGAGATAGAGGTTGGTCCGCAAAATAGTCGTAAATCGTCGGAACCGATTAGTGGTTTAACTTCTCTTATTGATGATGAGAAAGAAAAAAAGATCTCTCAAGTCTTCACCAAAAAAGGATAAGGAAAGAATGGGGAACATAATTAAGTATTTTTCTTGAGAAAATATTTTATTATTCTACCCATGATGGCAACATTTAACGAAAAGTAAGAAATCTTGAAAAGATATTTAAAAATTGCATTTGAGGAAAAGCAGAAAATGCTATGGGTAATAGAAAAAAAGGTGGGGTATGCTAGCTGATAAAGATCGTATCTTCACCAATATTTATGGTTTAAAAGACAAATCATTAAAGGCTGCGATGTTGCGTGGGCATTGGAATGGTCTGAAAGAAATGATTGACAAAGGTCGTGATTGGATCATTGATGAAGTGAAGGCATCGGGTTTACGCGGTCGTGGTGGTGCTGGTTTTCCTACTGGAATGAAGTGGTCCTTTATGCCAAAGCAGAATGATGGACGTCCTCATTATTTGGTTGTCAATGCCGATGAATCTGAACCTGGAACTTGTAAAGACCGTGATATTTTACGTCATGACCCCCACACTTTGATTGAAGGATGTGCAATCGCTACTTTTGCTATGGGAGCCAATGTTGCTTTTATTTATATTCGTGGTGAATATATTCGTGAACGTGAAGCGCTTCAAGCTGCCGTTGATGAATGCTATGATGCGGGTTTACTTGGCAAAAAAACGAAATATGGGCATGCTTGTGATATTGTTATTCATCATGGAGCGGGTGCTTATATTTGTGGTGAAGAAACAGCTCTTCTTGAAAGTCTTGAGGGAAAAAAGGGACAACCTCGGCTTAAACCACCATTTCCTGCCAATATGGGGATTTATGGCTGTCCAACAACAGTAAATAATGTAGAGTCTATTGCCGTTGTTCCAACGATTTTGCGGCGGGGTGCTTCGTGGTTTTCATCAATCGGACGAGCAAATAATGTTGGAACGAAATTATTTATGGTTTCAGGGCATGTTAATGCACCTTGTACATTTGAAGACGCTCTTGGTGTTTCATTCCGTGAATTAATTGAAAAACATACGGGTGGTGTTCGTGGTGGATGGAATAATCTTTTAGCAGTTATTCCAGGGGGGGCTTCTTGTCCAGTCGTTCGTGGTGAGGATATGATCGATGCGATCATGGATTTTGATGGGATGCGAGATGTCGGGTCTTCTTTTGGCACAGGGGGAATGATTGTTATGGATAAATCAACCGATATTATCAAGGCAATTTGGCGTATAGCTGCTTTTTTCAAGCACGAGAGTTGTGGTCAGTGTACACCGTGTCGTGAGGGGACGGGATGGATGATGCGTCTTTTAGGGCGTATGGTTGAGGGAAGAGCGCAAAAACGCGAGATTGATCTTTTGTTTGAAGTGTCTAAACAGGTTGAAGGACACACTATTTGTGCGCTTGGTGATGCTGCCGCATGGCCTGTACAGGGGTTGATACGTAATTTTCGTCCAGAAATCGAGCGTAGAATTGATGAATACACGCGAAATGTAGTCCAAAGCAAAAATATTGCTTTAGAAGCGGTTTAATAAAGGATTTTGTTTTAAGAGCGACCGAATGCAAATTTTAAGTGGGTTATCCGCAGGTTGGATGGGTGATGATAAATATCAAAGTTGATGGCAAAGAGATTGAAGTTCCTGATTACTACACGTTGCTTCAGGCTGCTGAGGCGGCTGGGGCAGAAATTCCACGTTTTTGTTTTCATGAATCTTTGTCAATTGCTGGAAATTGTCGTATGTGTTTAGTTGAGGTTAAGGGTGGTCCACCAAAACCTCAGGCTTCTTGTGCTATGGGGGTTCGTGATTTACGATTAGGGCCTAACGGTGAGGCACCTGAGATTTTTACCAATACACCGATGGTAAAAAAAGCACGTGAAGGTGTTATGGAATTTCTTCTCATTAATCATCCTTTGGATTGTCCAGTGTGTGATCAAGGGGGAGAGTGTGATCTTCAAGATCAAGCAATGCTTTATGGACGAGATTGTTCTCGTTATACAGAAAATAAACGTGCTGTAGAAGATAAATATATTGGACCTCTTGTCAAAACTGTTATGACACGGTGTATTCATTGTACACGGTGTGTTCGTTTTACAACGGAAGTTGCAGGTATTTCTGAGCTTGGTTTGATCGGTCGTGGTGAAGATGCTGAAATTACGACGTATCTTGAAAAAGCTATGACATCTGAATTACAGGGAAATGTTATTGATCTTTGTCCAGTGGGAGCTCTAACTTCAAAACCTTATGCGTTTCATGCCCGTCCGTGGGAATTGGTAAAAACGGAATCGATTGATGTGATGGATGCGCTTGGTAGTGCTATCCGTATTGATAGCCGCGGCCGTGAAGTTATGCGGATTATGCCGCGTACGAATGAAGATGTAAATGAGGAATGGATCTCTGATAAAACGCGTTTTATTTGGGATGGATTACGGACTCAGCGGCTTGATAAGCCATATGTACGCAAAGATGGAAAGCTTCAACCTGTCAGTTGGACAGAAGCTTTTGCAAAAATTAAAATGGTAATCTCTAAAATTTTTCCAGAAAAAATTGGAGCCATTGCGGGGGATCTTGCTTCTGTTGAAGAAATGTATGCCCTTAAAGCATTATTGAGTTCTTTGGGCTCAACGCTTTTTGATTGTCGTCAAAGAGGGGGGGCTTTATCGCCAGAGTTTGGGCGCTCGAGTTATATTTTTAATCCTACAATTGTAGGTATTGAACAGGCTGATGCACTGCTTATTGTGGGATCTAATCCACGTCATGAAGCAGCTGTTTTAAATGCGCGTATTTTAAAGCGCCAACGGATGGGCAATTTTCCTATTGCATTAATTGGAGAGAAAGTCGATTTACGTTATCCTTATTCTTACCTTGGATCTGGGAGTGATACATTAACGACACTTATTCGTGGAGAGGATGTTTTTTTTAATGTCTTAAAAGAAGCGAAGAGGCCCCTTATTCTTATCGGAGAGGGAGCGGTTTCAGGAAGTGAAGGTTTATCTGTTTTAAAAAGTCTTGCTAAATTAGCTGATAATATAGGTGCTCTTAGTGAGACATGGAATGGGTTTGGGGTTCTTCATAATGCAGCTTCGATTGTTGGAGGGTTGGACATAGGCTTTACTTCTAAGCTTGGGGTTGCAAATATACTTAAAACCTGTGAAGTTCTATTTTTGCTTGGTGCTGATGAAGTAGAATTAGCCAATACAAAAGCTTTTACAGTTTATATTGGGAGCCATGGTGATAATGGTGCACATGCTGCTGACGTTATTTTGCCTGCATCTGCTTACACTGAAAAATCAGGGCTTTATGTGAATACAGAAGGACGTGTTCAAATGACAAATCGGGCTGGTTTTGCTCCAGGTGAAGCAAAAGAAGATTGGGCTATTTTGCGTGCTTTATCGGATATTTTAGGACAAAAGCTCCCTTTTGATTCTCTTTCTCAATTAAGGCAATGCTTGTTTAATGATTATCCACACCTTTGTGCTGTTGATGATATAGTGCCTTCTGATATAAGTGGTCTTAAGGCGCTTGGTTCAAAAATGGTTTCTCTCGAGAGTCAAGCATTTACTTCTATGGTTAAAGATTTTTATTTAACAAATCCGATAGCACGTGCTTCTGCTGTTATGGCTGAATGTTCATCTCTTGCAAAAAACCGTGCTACACAAACAGTAAAGTAAGGCAAAGGAAAAGGAATAATGATGTATGATTTCTTTATGACTTGGCTGTTGCCATTACTCATTATAATCGGAAAAACACTTCTTCTTTTGGTCGTTCTTTTGGTCTTAGTTGCTTATCTTCTTTATGCAGATAGAAAAATTTGGGCAGCGGTACAATTGCGTCGTGGACCAAACGTTGTTGGACCATGGGGTTTGTTACAGTCTTTTGCAGATTTAATTAAATTTGTTGTTAAGGAGCCTATTATCCCTGCAGGTGCAAATAAGGGTGTTTTTCTTTTGGCTCCTTTTGTTTCAGCGACACTTGCTTTATCAACTTGGGCTGTTATTCCTGTCAATGAGGGTTGGGAGATTGCAAAGATTAATGTTGGCTTGCTTTATATTTTAGCCATTTCATCTCTTGAAGTTTATGGTGTTATTATGGGGGGATGGGCATCAAATTCAAAATATCCTTTCTTAGGAGCTCTTCGTTCGGCGGCACAAATGGTTTCTTATGAAGTTTCCATTGGTTTTGTGCTTGTGACTGTCATTTTAATAAGTGGTTCGTTAGATCTCACAACAATTGTTTTTAAACAAACGCACGGGCTTGGTACAACTCTTGGTCTTCCTTTTAACAGTTTTCTCGATTGGAATTGGTTGGTCCTTTTTCCAATGTTTATTATATTTTTTATTTCTGCGCTTGCAGAGACAAATCGTCCTCCATTCGATTTGGTGGAAGCAGAATCCGAACTTGTTGCTGGTCATATGGTAGAATATTCTTCAACGCCTTACATGCTCTTCTTTCTAGGTGAATATGTTGCGATTGTTTTAATGTGCGCATTAACAACCATTCTATTTTTAGGCGGTTGGCTGCCTCCCTTAGATGTTTGGTGGCTTAATTGGGTTCCTGGTATCATTTGGTTTGTTTTAAAAGTCTGTTTTGTATTTTTTTGGTTTGCTATGGTCAAAGCATTTGTTCCACGTTATCGCTATGATCAGCTCATGCGGCTTGGTTGGAAGGTTTTTCTTCCTCTCTCACTAACAATGGTTGTGATAACTGCTGCTTTTTTAAAGTTTACGGATTTCGTTTAAGAGGAGATTTTACGATGTCAGGTTTTATTCAGGCGGCAAAGTCACTTCTTCTATTGGAATTTGTGAGTGCTTTTTTCTTAGCTATGCGTCAATTTTTTTCACCAAAACCCACGATTAATTATCCTTATGAAAAAGGTTTTGTATCTCAGCGTTTTCGCGGTGAGCATGCATTGCGTCGCTATCCAAATGGTGAAGAACGGTGTATTGCTTGTAAATTATGTGAAGCGATTTGTCCTGCTCAAGCGATTACAATTGAAGCTGGGCCACGGCGCAATGATGGTACACGTAGAACTGTCCGTTATGATATAGACATGGTTAAATGTATTTACTGTGGTTTTTGTCAAGAAGCCTGTCCGGTTGAAGCTATTGTCGAAGGTCCAAATTTTGAGTTTGCGACGGAAACACGTGAAGAACTTTATTATGATAAAGAAAAGCTTTTATTGAATGGAGATCGCTGGGAGCGAGAAATTGCTCGAAATATATTGATGGATGCGCCTTATCGTTAAGTGTATCGTTAAATGAGGTGTCGGATATTTTTCCGATAAATTGTAATCTGGTATGAAGTTTATACCAATTGTTTGAATAATTAAGGAGAAGCCTATGCTAACAGATCTAGCGGCGGCATTTTTCTATTTGTTTGCTTTTATTATGCTAACAAGTGCAGTTATTGTTATTACAGCACGCAATCCAGTGCATTCTGTTTTGTTTTTAATCCTCGCATTTTTTAATGCAGCAGCTTTGTTTTTACTTGCAGGAGCAGAGTTTTTGGGGCTTATTCTGCTTGTTGTTTATGTTGGAGCTGTCGCTGTTTTATTTTTATTTGTCGTTATGATGCTTGATGTTGATTTTGCTGAGTTAAAGAGTGGAACTCTTCG
The DNA here is from genome assembly GCF_042196985.1 of Bartonella sp. AA97HXZ. Lineage (NCBI taxonomy): Bacteria > Pseudomonadati > Pseudomonadota > Alphaproteobacteria > Hyphomicrobiales > Bartonellaceae > Bartonella > Bartonella sp. AA97HXZ. Next base: position 11,070 of record NZ_JBHIRC010000006.1, read on the forward strand.
GTATGCTCCGATTGGGGCTCTTATTGGCATTATTATCGCTGTAGAATTGATTGTTGTTTTTATGAGTAGCTATTTTTCTCCAGTCTTGAGAACGCATGTTACGCAACCAATGCCAGATTTAGCGCAGCGAACAAATACACAAGCATTAGGTGATATTCTCTATACGGATTATGTTTTCTATTTTCAAATTGCTGGAATGATTTTATTGGTTGCAATGATTGGAGCTATTGTTTTAACACTTCGTCATAAATTAGGAGTAAAGCGGCAATCTATTGCGGAGCAAGTTTCTAGAACGGTAGAAAGTGCCATTGAAATCAAACAAGTTGAATCAGGCAAAGGTATGTAAGGGGGGCTATGTAGATGTATATTGATATTACACATTATCTCACTGTTTCTGCTTTGATGTTTACAATTGGTATTGCTGGAATTTTTCTCAACAGAAAAAATGTGATTATTATCTTGATGTCCATTGAGCTTATATTGCTTTCAGTTAATCTCAATTTTGTTGCATTTTCAGCATTTCTTCATGATCTCGTTGGTCAGGTATTCGCTTTATTTGTCTTAACCGTAGCAGCTGCTGAAGCTGCCATTGGTTTAGCAATTCTGGTCGTTTTTTTCCGTAATCGTGGTTCCATTGCGGTTGAAGATGTTAATGTAATGAAAGGCTAACCAGTGATGTATTATACGATTGTCTTTCTTCCGCTTTTGGGTTTTTTAATTGCTGCACTAGGTGGAAAAACGATAGGAGATCGTGCGAGTGAATTGATAACATGTAGCTTTATGGTTGTTGTTGCCATATTATCGTGGATAGCATTTTTCAGTATTGCACTTGGTCATATTCCAGCGATTGATGTATTGATATTACATTGGATGACTGTTGGTGACTTAAGCTTTAATTGGGCTTTACATGTTGATACATTAACAGCTGTCATGCTTATTGTTGTAAACAGTGTTTCGGCATTGGTGCATATTTATTCAATTGGTTATATGCACCATGACCCTTCAAGGTCTCGTTTTTTTTCTTATCTTTCTTTGTTTACATTTATGATGCTTATGTTGGTCACATCCAATAATTTGATTCAGATGTTTTTTGGATGGGAAGGTGTCGGACTTGCTTCTTATTTACTCATTGGTTTTTGGTTTCAGCGCGATTCTGCTAATAAGGCCGCAATGAAAGCTTTTGTAGTTAACCGTGTTGGAGACTTTGGTTTTCTCTTAGGAATCTTTAGTATTTTTGTTTTGTTCCAATCGGTTGATTTTGCCTCTATTTTTGCAAAAGCTGCCGACAAGAGCTTTATACAAAATATGACATTTTTAGATTGGCAATTTGATGGGCAGACGGCAATTACCATTACATGTCTTTTATTATTTATTGGTGCGATGGGAAAATCCGCACAATTTCTTTTACATACTTGGCTGCCTGATGCAATGGAAGGACCAACCCCTGTATCAGCGCTTATTCATGCCGCTACAATGGTAACGGCTGGTGTTTTTATGGTTGCGCGTATGTCGCCAATTTTTGAACTTTCTTCAACTGCTTTGACCGTGATTATTATTGTTGGTGCAACAACAGCGTTTTTTGCAGCAACTGTGGGGTTGGTGCAGAACGATATTAAGCGTGTTATTGCTTATTCTACATGCTCTCAACTTGGTTATATGTTTGTGGCATTAGGTGTTGGAGCTTATGGCGCTGCTGTCTTTCATCTTTTTACGCATGCTTTTTTTAAAGCCTTATTGTTTCTTGGTGCAGGTTCTGTGATTCATGCTGTATCTGATGAACAAGATATGCGAAAAATGGGTGGGTTACGCAAACATATAAAGGTCACCTATTGGATGATGATGGTCGGGACCATTGCCTTGACCGGTGTTGGAATTCCAGGAACACTTTTCGGGACTGCAGGTTTTTTCTCAAAAGATGCGATTATAGAGTCTGCTTTTGCATCTCATAATATTGCTTCAGGATATGCTTTTTATCTTCTTGTTTTTGCTGCCTTTTTAACAAGTTTCTATTCATGGCGACTTATCTTTATGACATTCCATGGTAAACCACGGGCAACAGTTGATGTTATGCATCATGTTCATGAATCGCCTCCAGTTATGTTGATTCCACTCTTTCTTTTATCTATTGGAGCAATATTTTCTGGTGTCGTTTTCCAACCTTACTTTTTTGGTGACTTGTATAATGCTTTTTGGAAGGGAGCATTATTTACAAGCAGCCATAATCATATTCTTCATGATGCTCACCATGTTTTTAATTGGGTAAAATGGTCGCCTTTTATAGCAATGATTCTTGGGTTTATGTTGGCTTATTTATTTTATATTGTGGCTCCCTCTCTTCCCAAGAAAATGGCGCGTATTATGCCAGGAGTGTATCACTTTCTTTACCAAAAGTGGTATTTCGATCAATTATATAACTTTTTATTTGTTCGTCCTACCTTTAGAATTGGTTCTTTTCTTTGGAAAGTGGGAGACGGTAAGATTATTGATGGTCTAGGTCCCAATGGTATTGCAGCGCGTGTTGTTGATATTACAAATAGAGTTGTTCGAATGCAAACAGGCTATCTTTACCACTATGCATTTGCAATGCTTATCGGCGTTGCATTGCTCATTACATGGATGATGATCGGGGGCGTAAACTAATGACCGATTGGCCTATTCTTTCTACGGTTACATTTTTGCCGCTTGTTGGTGTTCTTCTGATTTTGTTTATCAAAGATGATAGTGAAGTAGCACGCCATAATATACGTAATGTCGCATTTTTTACGACTCTATTTGTTTTTATTATTTCTTTAATTATTTGGATAGGATTTGATTCTAGCAACCAAAATTTTCAAATGGTTGAAAAATCCAGTTGGTTAGGGGGGGGTATTAGCTATCATATGGGGGTCGATGGTATTTCTATTCTTTTTGTTGTTCTCTCGGCTTTTCTTTTGCCTTTCTGTATTTTAGCAAGTTGGGAGAATGTTAAAGAGAGATTAAAAGCCTATATGATTGCGTTTCTTCTTCTAGAAGTTGCGATTATTGGTGTTTTTTGTGCTCTTGATGCAATGCTATTCTATGTTTTTTTTGAAGGCAGCCTCATTCCAATGTTTATCATTATAGGTGTATGGGGAGGAGCACGTCGTGTTTATGCAAGTATAAAGTTTTTCTTATATACTTTACTTGGTTCAGTGCTTATGCTGGTTGCTCTTATGGTTATGTATTGGGAGGCTGGGACACTTGATATACCAACTTTACTCAATTATCAGTTTCCTGCTCATATGCAAATATGGCTATGGCTTGCATTTTTTGCTTCTTTCGCAGTTAAAATGCCAATGTGGCCAGTTCATACATGGCTCCCTGATGCTCACGTAGAAGCACCGACAGCGGGTTCTGTTATTTTAGCTGGTGTCTTACTTAAATTAGGTGGGTATGGTTTTCTTCGTTTTTCTTTGCCTATGTTTCCTATCGCTTCAGCAGATTTTGCGCCTTTTGTTTTCACATTATCGCTTATCGCTATTATTTATACATCACTGGTTGCACTTGTTCAAAGTGACATCAAAAAACTTATTGCATATTCCTCAATAGCGCATATGGGATATGTAACGATGGGTATTTTTGCTGCGAATGAACAGGGGATACAAGGGGCTATTTATCAGATGCTATCCCATGGAATTGTTTCAGCAGCATTGTTTCTTTGTGTTGGGGTTATCTATGATCGCTTGCATACACGTGAAATTTCAGCGTTTGGTGGTTTAGTGAATAATATGCCTAAATATGCTGTTGTTTTCTTAATTTTCACCATGGCAAATGTTGGTTTGCCTGGAAGCTCAGGATTTTTGGGTGAATTTTTAACCTTAATAGGTGTTTTTCAAGTAAATAAATTGGTTGTTGTTTTAGCAACAACAGGTGTTATCTTATCGGCAGCCTATGCCCTTTATCTTTATCGGCGTGTGGTTTTTGGTTCCTTGGATAAAGAGAATTTAAAAGTATTAATAGATCTTTCTTTAAGAGAAAAATTCCTCCTTTATCCAATGGTTATTCTTACAATATTCTTTGGTATCTATCCAACGCCTATTCTTAAGGCAACGGCGTTTTCCGTAGAAACCCTCATCAATAAACTGCACTAGATAAGGGAAGAATGCACATGCAAACTGAAATAATAGCGCAATTAGTCTTAATTCTTCCAGAACTTTTAATTGCATTAGGAGCTGTCGTGCTGCTTATGATTGGTGTTTATTCCAATACACGTGCTTCTTTAACAGTGACAGGTTTAGCCATAGCAATTCTTGTGGCAACCATTATTATTCTTATAATTTTTCCGAAAAATGGTTCATTTCAAACCAATGCGCTCGTTATCGATTCCTTTAGTCGTTATATGAAAATTTTAATGCTTATTGGTGCACTCTTTTCTCTTATCATGTCTGTTGGTTTTGCCAATGCACAAAAGTTTAATATATTTGAGTTTCCAGTACTTGTTCTTTTAGCAACCCTTGGAATGATGTTTATGATTTCAGCGGGTAATATGCTGTCGCTTTATATGGGGTTAGAGCTGCAATCTTTAGCTTTATATGTTTTAGCAGCGATTAATCGTAATAATGTAAAATCTTCTGAAGCCGGTATAAAATACTTTGTTTTAGGAGCATTATCTTCAGGTTTGCTTCTTTATGGTATTTCTTTGCTTTATGGTTTTACCGGTCAAATTGGTTTTCACGAAATTGCTCTTGCTTTAAAAGGCAAAAATGTACAATTGGGGGTCATTTTTGGAATTGTCTTTATTTTAGCTGGTTTGGCTTTCAAAATTTCTGCTGTTCCGTTTCATATGTGGACACCTGATGTTTATGAAGGAGCGCCCACACCGATTACAGCATTTTTTGCTGGTGCCCCTAAAGTTGCTGCAATGGCTTTAATCATCCGTATTATTGTGGTGACCTTTATTCCCCTAGGGCGTGTTGATAACGTGATGCCTGCATGGCAACAAATTTTGGTGTTCATGGCGATTGCATCAATGATACTGGGTGCTTTTGCTGCAATCGGTCAGAATAATATTAAGCGCTTAATGGCTTATTCGTCGATCAGTCATATGGGTTATGCACTTGTTGGTTTATCTGCTGGAGATATGCTTGGGATAAAAAGTGTTATCCTTTATATGACTATTTATCTTGGAATGACGCTTGGTTCATTTGCCTTTATTCTTGGAATGCGCTCTCAGAATGGAAATGTTGAAAATATTTATGATCTTTCAGGGTTAGCAAAGACGAATCCGTTTATGGCTGTTGTGATGACAATACAGCTTTTCTCTTTAGCCAGTATACCACCTATGGCTGGTTTTTTTGGAAAGTGGTATACCTTTTCTGCTGCTGTCCACGCTGGACTTACGCCACTTGCTGTCGTTGGGATGATAGCGTCTGTCGTTGGGGCTTTTTACTATTTGCGAGTCATTAAAATTATGTGGTTTGATGATGCACAAGCGCATTTTGTTGCTTTATCGAAAGAGCTTCAATTTTGTCTTGGTCTTTCTGTATTCTTTATTTTATTTTACGCGCTTTTTGGAGTTTGGTTCGCTGAGCTAGCAGAAAAAGCAGCAACAGCATTGTTTTAATGAATATGGTTTATACTTTATCAGATTTTGCACAAAAACAGGGATACACTGTTGAAGCGTACGATAGTGTTGATTCAACAAATCTCATTGCGCAACGAAAAGCGCAAACTGGTCATCAAGGTAATCTTTGGATTGTTGCACAAGAACAATCACAGGGAAGAGCAAGAAGAGGGAGGACTTGGTCTAGTCCAAAAGGGAACCTTTATTCTAGTCTTTTATTAATTGATGATATTGTTCATCAAACTGCGGCTCAACTTGGTTTTGTTGCTGGAGTAAGTGTGGCAGAGGCAATAAAACAATTGATAAAAGAGGAAAAGCAGACAAACAATATTGTGAGCTTAAAATGGCCAAACGATATTTTGCTCAGAGGAGAAAAAAGCTCTGGAGTTTTGCTTGAGATTTTAAAATTGTCATCACAACAATATGCCTTGGTTATTGGTATTGGAATAAATGTGAAATATAATTATGAAGATGCGCCCTATTCCACTTCAAGCTTAAAGAATATCGGTTTGCATATTGATGCAGAACAATTATTTACGGTTTTGACGGAGTGTTTTTCTAAAAATTACCTTCTTTGGAAACAACCAAAAGGATGTGAAATAATCCGAAAAAAATGGCTTTTATACTCCGCTCATCTTGGGAAATATGTCAAAGTGGTGAATGATGAAAAAGTCATTGAGGGTATTTTTGATGGTCTTGATAGTGATTTTAACTGCATCATAAAGCAAAAAGACGGTCAGACAGCAATTATAACAGCTGGGGATGTTCATTTTGGTTTGGCTGATTCTGTCTAATGCAGGCCGTTGTTGAAAAATTATTTTATCATCAAATACCTTAATGATTTGGGAGATGTTTATGGTTGCAGCCAATAAGAATGAATTTGTTTTTTTACCTCTGGGAGGTGTAGGTGAGATAGGGATGAATTTAGCTGCTTACGGATTTGGTCCCCAAAGTCTTCGTGAATGGCTGCTGGTTGATATGGGGGTTAGTTTTGCTGGTTCTGAATTACCAGGTGTCGATCTTGTTTTGCCTGATATTCGTTTTCTAGAAAGTGAAAAACACAATATACGGGGTCTTGTTTTAACACATGCACATGAAGATCATTATGGGGCCGTTCTTGATTTATGTCCAAAGTTACAAGTACCAATTTACTGTACGCCTTTTACGGCAGGATTATTGGAAACTAAAAAACAATTAGATTTTGAATCTCAAAAAATTTTACTCAATATTTTTCAAGCTGGTGATTGTTTTCAGGTAGGTTCCTTTGCTGTAGAGGCTATAGCCGTTAACCATTCAATACCAGAATCTGTATCTTTAGCAATTACAACCTCTTTGGGGACTGTGATTCATACTGGTGATTGGAAAATTGATCATACCCCTTCACTCGGGGCTGTAACCGATGAAAAAAGATTTCGTGCTTTAGGCAAAAAAGGTATTTTAGCATTACTTTGTGATTCCACAAATGCATGTCGGGATGGTATCTCTCCTTCAGAACAGCAAGTTCAAGCCAGTCTTTCAGAGATTATTTCTAAAGCTGAAGGGCGCGTTGCGATAGCAACTTTTTCTTCTAATATTGGTCGGATACGTTCTATTGCTCTTGCAGCTGAAGCTGCTGGACGTAAGGTGCTTGTCATTGGGCGTTCCCTTAAGCGAAGTATTATGGTTGCACAAGAGCTTGGTTATATGAATGATTTAGCACCATTTGTAACGGAAGATGATTATGGCTACATCTCGCGAAAAGATCTTGTTTTAATTGTCACAGGGAGCCAAGGTGAGCCATGTGCTGCTTTGGCTAAACTGTCACGTGATGGAATGAAAAATATTGCACTTTCCGCTGGTGATACCGTTATTTATTCATCACGAAGTATTCCAGGAAACGAAAAAGCGATTATTGAGGTACAAAATCGTTTCATTGATTTGGGTATTAAAATTATTACGAATGAAGATGCACTTGTTCATGTTTCAGGTCATCCCCGTCGTTCAGAACTTTTACAGATGTATGATTGGATAAAGCCACAAATACTTGTCCCTGTACATGGGGAAGCAATGCATCTTAAGGCTCAGGCAATTTTAGCACGTCAAGCGGGTATTAAAACTGTTATGGATATCAGAAATGGCTATATGTTACGTCTTGCACCAGAGCCTGTAGAAGTTATTGATCAAGTTCCTGTTGGCCGCATCTATAAGGATGGTTGCTTAATTGGAGATGAAGATGAATTAGGGATTCGTGAACGCCGTAAACTAAGTTATGCTGGTCATGTTACTATTTCTCTCCATATAAATAGTAAGCATGAATTATTAGGGGATATAGGTCTAACAACATTCGGGTTACCTGAAAGTAATGGAAAGGGGGAAAGTTTAAAAGATATTCTTTTAGATATCGTAGAAAACACAGTTTATAATATCCCACGCATGAAACAGAAAAATAATGAACTTATTCGAGAGGCAACACGACGTGCAGTAAGAGCGGCTGTTCATGAAATTTGGCAAAAAAAACCTATCTGTACAGTTTTTTTACATCGGTCAAAATAAAAGAACTTTTCTATTACGTTATTAAAAAAGAGAAGAGCATTTTTATTTTATTGCTAAATAAGAAAAATAGAGAATAAAGCACAATAAATTTTTAAATGATAAGATCGTTATATTTGCAAGTATTCAGAATGCGGCTATAGATGAATAGAGGGTGTGATAAATTGTTCCGATATGATATATCTGATTAGGAGTTAATTATTTCAATGCGTCTTTCTCAATATTTCCTTCCACTTTTAAAAGAGAATCCTAAAGAAGCAGAAATTGTTTCTCATCGCTTCATGTTGCGCGCTGGAATGATTCGACAACAAACATCAGGGATTTATTCTTGGCTTCCTTTGGGAAAAAAAGTGCTTGATAAAGTTTGTAAAATTATTCGTGAAGAGCAAGAACGTGCGGGTGCAATAGAAATATTGATGCCTACAATTCAGTCTGCTGATCTTTGGCGTGAAAGCGGTCGTTATGATGATTATGGTTTGGAAATGCTCCGCATTAAAGATCGTCAAAAGCGTGATTTACTTTATGGTCCAACCAATGAAGAGATGGTAACAGATATTTTTCGCTCTTATGTTCGTTCTTATAAAGATCTTCCGCTTAATTTATACCATATTCAATGGAAATTTCGTGATGAAATTCGTCCACGTTTTGGTGTGATGCGAGCACGAGAATTTTTAATGAAAGATGCTTATTCTTTTGATCTTGATTATGAAGGCTCTGAAACATCTTATAATCGTATGTTTGTTGCTTATTTACGCACTTTTTCTCGCCTTGGCTTAAAAGCAATTCCTATGCGTGCAGATACAGGTCCAATAGGGGGGGAACTCAGTCATGAATTTATCATTTTGGCTGAAACAGGAGAGAGTGCTATCTTCTGTGATAAACAATTTCTTGAACTTACCGTTCCTGATAGTTCAATCGATTTTAGTGATAAAGCTGTTTTAGATGATATTGTTAAGCAATGGACATCTTTTTATGCAGCAACGGAAGAAATGCATAATGAAGAGGAGTGGGCTAAAGTTTCTGATCATAATCGTCTTTCAGCGCGCGGTATTGAAGTAGGGCATATTTTCCACTTTGGTACTAAATATTCTGCTCCAATGGGAGCAAAAGTTATGGGACAAGATGGAAAAGAGCATGTGGTCTCTATGGGATCTTATGGTATTGGGCCTTCGCGTTTTGTTGCGGCCGCTATTGAGGCTTCTCATGATGAAAATGGTATTATTTGGCCAAAGTCGATGGCACCGTTTGATTTTGGGATTATCAATATGAAGCCCGATGATGAAAAATGCACACAGGCATGTGAGTTTCTCTATCAGGGATTAAAGAAGGTTGGTTTTGATCCGTTATTAGATGATAGAAATGAACGCCCTGGATCAAAATTTGCAACAATGGATTTGATTGGTTTGCCAACGCAAATCATTGTTGGTCCTAACAGTATTGCACAAAATGAAGTTGAAATTAAAGATCGAAAAACAGGAATAAAAAAATCTCTAAAGGTTGAAGATGTGCTCAGCCAACTTTCTATAATTTAATAGGAAATATTATGAAGAGGCTGAAAAACAAATGCTTTTCATCGTATGAGTGGATGATCGCTTTTCGTTATATGATTCCCAATAAAAAACATGTCGTTGCATCTGTTATTTCAATTATTTCTCTTATTGGGATTATGTTGGGCGTATTTGCTCTGGTTGTTGTTATGGCGGTGATGAATGGCTTTCGTACAGAACTTCTCAATCGTATTCTTGGTATGAATGGGCATCTTATTATTCAAACAGTTGATTCTGGTTTTTCTGATTATAAGACTCTTATTTCTTCTTTAGAAACTACAAATGGTGTGAAGTTTGCTTTACCTGTTATTGAAGGTCAAGCGCTTGTTCAAGGTGAAGTTCAAGGTGGTTCTGGCGCGTTAGTTCGTGGTATGCGCAAACAAGATCTAGAAAAGCTTAAAACAGTCTCTCAAAACATTAAATTAGGATCGATTTCTCGGTTTGATCAAGAAGAAGGTGTTGCAATTGGAAGTGGCTTAGCAGAAAAATTAGGACTGACAGTTGGAAGAGATATTCGTATTATTACTCCAGATGGTGATGAGACTCCTTTTGGCGTTACCCCACGTGTGAAAGCTTATAAAGTCGTTGCTATTTTTGAAGTTGGTATGTCTGAATATGATTCAATATTTATCTTTATGCCTCTCCATGAAGCACAAATGTTTTTTAATTTGGGAGATAAGGTTCAGTCTTTGGAATTATTTCTAAATGATCCTGATGCTGTTGATCAAATAAAACCTGTTGTAGAAAAAGTAGTTGAACAACAGGTCTATTTAATTGATTGGCGTACACGCAATCAGGCTTTTTTTTCAGCCTTACAGATTGAACGAAATGTTATGTTTTTCATTCTTTCTCTGATCGTTCTTGTTGCTGCTTTAAATATTATTTCAGGGCTGATTATGCTTGTAAAAGATAAAAGTCATGATATTGCAATTTTACGCACGATGGGGGCTCAACAGAGTGCGATTTTGCGTATATTTATCATTACAGGAATGATGATTGGTTTTATTGGAACTATATTGGGGTTAGTTTTAGGTGTTATCGCGACCGCGAATATTAATCATATCCAAGATTTTATATCTTGGTTATTTAATGTCGACGTTTTTAATCCTCAACTTTATTTTTTAACAAAATTGCCTGCACAAATTGAGTGGAAACAGACCATCTTGGTTGCTATGATGGCTTTATTCTTGTCGTTTCTTGCTGCTCTCATTCCGGCATGGCGTGCTGCTAAGCTAGATCCCGTACAAGCTTTGAGGTATGAATAATGACAGCTATTTTAGAGCTTGTAGAGATTGAAAGACACTTTTTCGAGAGTCATAAGCCGCTCATTGTTTTAGATAAAGCGAATTTTATTCTTAATCGTGGAGAGCTTGTCGCACTTGTTGCACCATCTGGTGCTGGAAAATCAACACTTCTTCATATTGCTGGATTATTAGAAAAACCAACAGCTGGTGATGTGATGTTACGGGGTGTTTCTTGTGCAAAGCGCTCTGATAGTGAGCGAACAGCTATAAGACGAAATGATATTGGTTTTGTTTATCAATTTCATCATTTACTTCCAGAGTTTACGGCGTTAGAAAATGTCATGATACCCCAAATGATAGCAGGATTAAAAAAATCCATAGCAGAAGATCGTGCGCGCAAATTATTAACGTATCTGCGTATTTCTCATCGTGCGAACCATCGTCCCTCAGAGTTATCGGGAGGAGAACAACAACGTGTTGCTATTGCACGTGCAGTAGCAAATGGCCCTTCGGTTCTTTTGGCTGATGAACCTACAGGAAATCTTGATCCAGTAACTTCAGCTTATGTCTTTCAAGCTTTATCTATCCTTGTTCGTCAGTCTGGTCTTTCTGCTCTTATTGCAACACATAATTACGCTTTAGCTAAGCAAATGCATCGTCGAATTACACTTAAAGAACAAAAGATTATAGAACTTCCTTAAAGCAAGGTAAAAACTTTATACGACTAATTGAATAGTTTATATTACTTTATTCAAGGAGATTTTTTATGACAGTTTTTGTCGTTGACAAAAATCAATTAGATGCTCGTCGTCGTCGGTTGATTTTTCGTGCATGGCATCGCGGTATTCGTGAAATGGATCTCATTTTTGGGCATTATGTTGATGCTCATATCACTGAGATGAATGATAAAACGCTCTCTGAGCTTGAGTATATTATGTCTTTTGATGACCGTGATTTACTCACATGGATCACTGGAGAAATTTTGCCCCCCACTGAGGTCGATAGTCCACTTTTTCGTGATATTGCTAATTATCGTTTTTGCTTAAGTTATTGATTCCAATGCCTATATTTAAAAAAATTGTTATTCCCAAAAATAATTCTGTTCGTATGATTTTAGATGGCGTTACTGATGGATTTGAAGCCTTTGCGCTTGCTAAATTAAGTTCAGAAATTGCACAAGATAAACCGCTCATCTATGTTGTCCGTGACGGAACAAAAATTGCGCATTTACAACAAGTTTTAAATTTTATTGAACCTAATTTACCCGTATTTCAATTTCCTGCATGGGATTGTTTGCCTTATGATCGCGTATCACCAGGAATTGCTGTTATGGCACGTCGACTATCAACATTGGCACACATAGCAAATTTACGGAAAGATCCATATTCTGCAATTATATTAACAACAGCAAATGCAATTATGCAAAAGTTGCCTCCTCGTGAAATGATAGAAGCTCAGCTTATTCACGCACGTGTTGGCCAGCGCAATAACATGGGAAATCTTATTCAATTTCTAGAAACCAATGGTTTTGAACGCGTTACGGTTGTCCGTGATATTGGTGAGTTTGCTGTAAGAGGAGGAATACTTGATATCTTTTCTCCGATGGATGTTGAACCTTTACGCCTTGATTTTTTTGGAGATACCCTAGAAAGTATCCGCGTATTTGATCCAGAAAGTCAAAGGACAACAGGCCAAAAAACTGAACTTTTATTACAGGCAATGAGTGAGGTTGTTCTTACACCAGAACGTATCAGTCGTTTTAAAAGCAATTATACCTGTACATTTGGTGTATCACAAAAAAATAACATGCTTTATGAAGCAATTGCTCAAGGTCGGCGTTTTGCCGGTATGGAACATTGGCTTCCATTTTTTTATGAAAACCTTGATAGCTTTTTTGATCATTGTGGCAATTTACCGATAGTTTTTGAGCATCTCATAGAAGAAGTTTTCATTGAGCGCTATCGTCTTATTGAAGACTATTATAATGCGCGCAAAGAGCGCGAAAGTGATGAAAAAAATTCTACTTCTTATCATCCAATAGATCCTAGTCTTCTCTATTTAACGCCAGAGCGTGTTTTGGAAGGTGCGCAACAATCTTCACAGCGTATTGATTTTTCTCCTTTTAATGTTCCACAAAGTTTGGAACAAACTGTTATTCACACAAATGTTAAACAAGGATATGATTTTGTAAAAGAGCGTAATGCGCAGGAAAAAAATGTTTTTTCAAGTGTTATTGATCATATCGCATCTTTACGCGCTGCTGGTAAAAAAGTGCTTTTAGCGTGTTGGAGTGAAGGATCTCTCAATCGTTTGTTACAAGTTCTCGATGAGCATGGATTGAAAAAAATAGATGTTGCAAAATCTTTGCAAACAGTCAAAGCAACACCTCGAGATCGCATATTAGCAGCTGTTATCATGATAGAACATGGTTTTGTGGCTGAAGATTTGGCTATTATTGCAGAGCAAGATATCCTTGGCGATCGTTTTATAAGATCGCCAAAGCGGCGTAAGAATAATACAAATTTTATTTCTGAAATTTCTGCTTTAAATTCTGGTGATATTATTGTGCATATCGACCACGGTATTGGCCAATTTGTTGGTCTTAAAACCATCAGAACCACTGGAATTTTACGAGACTGCCTTGAAATTAGATATGCTGGAGGTGATTTACTCTTTTTACCTGTTGAAAATATTGAGCTTCTCTCACGTTATGGCTCAGAAGGAACAGAGATAACTTTAGATAAATTAGGAGGTGTTGCTTGGCAAGCACGTAAAGCTCGGCTTAAAAAACATTTATTGGAAATGGCAGGGCAATTAATCCGTATAGCTGCAGAGCGTATGACTCGTGCTGCGCCTGCTTTACTTCCACCAATTGGACCATTTGATGAGTTTGTTGCTTGCTTTCCCTATGAAGAAACGGAAGATCAAATGAATGCAATTGATGCTGTTTTGGACGATCTAGCCTCAGGCAAGCCGATGGATCGCTTGATATGCGGTGATGTTGGTTTTGGAAAAACTGAAGTAGCCATTCGAAGTGCTTTTGTTGCAGCATTAAATGGATATCAGGTTGCTGTTGTTGTACCGACAACTTTGCTTTCACGTCAACATTACAAAACATTTATTTCGCGTTTTCAAGGATTACCGGTTAAAATTGGACATGCTTCGAGGCTTGTAAAAGCGAAAGAACTTGCACGAGTAAAAAAAGGTGTTTCAGATGGTATAATCGATATTGTCATTGGAACCCATGCATTATTAAGTGGTGCAGTTAATTTTTTACGGTTAGGCCTTCTTATCATTGATGAGGAACAGCATTTTGGTGTCAAACACAAAGAGCGTTTAAAAGAGCTTAAAAGTGATATTCATGTTCTCACACTTTCAGCAACTCCCATACCACGCACTTTAGGGTTAGCTTTATCGGGTGTACGTGAACTTTCATTGATAACAACCCCCCCCATTGATAGAATGGCGGTTCGTACTTTTATTTCACCCTTTGATGCACTTGTTATACGAGAGACCCTGCTTCGAGAATATTATCGTGGTGGACAAAGTTTCTATGTTTGTCCTCGTATTTCAGATTTAGCTTTTGTAGAAGAATATCTCAAAACACATGTGCCAGAACTGAAATTCGTTGTGGCTCATGGACAAATGCCGGCTGGACAACTTGATGATATCATGAATGCATTTTATGATGGACAATATGATGTGCTGCTCTCAACAACCATTATTGAATCAGGTCTTGATATTCCAACAGCAAATACCCTAATTGTGCATCGTGCTGAGATGTTTGGCCTTTCTGCCCTTTATCAGTTACGTGGTAGGGTAGGACGTTCAAAACAACGTGCTTATGCTCTCTTTACATTTCCTGCTGGTAAAGTTTTAACAACTGCTGCTGATCGCCGTCTTAAAGTGTTACAATCTCTTGACACCTTAGGGGCCGGTTTTCAATTGGCAAGCCATGACATGGATATCCGCGGTTCAGGCAATTTTTTAGGTGAAGAGCAATCGGGGCATATCAAAGAAGTTGGATTTGAACTCTATCAAAAAATGCTTGAAGAAGCTGTTGCTGAATTAAAAGATGGAGAGCTAAATGAAGATAAGCAATGGTCTCCTCAAATTTCCCTTGGTACAACAGTTATGATACCAGAAAGTTTCGTGCCTGACTTATCATTACGTATGGGACTTTATCGTCGTTTAACAGAACTTGATGATTTAGAACAAATTGATGAATTTGCAGCGGAATTAATTGATCGCTTTGGTCCTTTGCCCCTTGAGGTTCAACATCTTCTTAAAGTCTTTCATATTAAAACATTGTGTCGAAAAGCACATGTAGAAAAATTAGATGTTGGACCAAAGGGGATTGTCATACAGTTTCGTAATAACTATTTCGCAAATAGTGTTGCTCTTGTTCAGTGGGTGGGAAAACAAGGTACAATGGCAAAAATTCGACCAGATCAAAGTATTGCTCTTATTCGTGATTGGTCCTCAGCGGATGAAAGGCTTGTTGGAGCAGCGAATATTATGACACAGCTTGTCGAAATGGCAGAATAACATTCTGTTTAAAAAATTTCTTTATTGTTTCAGAACTGTTACTCATTTTTATAAAATCATTCTGAATAAAATTTAAGTTTATAATAAAGAACCTTTTATATATTTATTTGGTTTTTATTATATACGTATTGATATAATGAAGAAAATAGATTAGACGGTTTAACTGCAATAAATAGCACTTTCAATATAATAAGCTAATAAGCTCCTGTAAATTTTTTAGAAAGAATTTAGCTAAAGATAGCATGCTTTCTTCATTACAAAAGTGTCTAACTATCGTTTTTTTGTTACTCACTTTAATATATGGCGTAAAAAACGCTTATGCTGAGTTATCTTCTGATGAACAATACCAACATTTAAAAAACAAAAGAAAGAATATTAAAGAGAGCATACAATTTATTGAAGAAAGTATATCTCATTTGGATATTTGGGAAAAAAATATTTCTAAAGCAGAATACTATGAGCGTTTACAGGAACGGAATAAGTTATATAAAAAACTGAAAACTCTGAAGGATGAATATTATAATCTTGGTTCGAAATTACAGGATCTAGCTGAAAAAAAACAAAAAATTATCTCTAGAATACATATAGCGAGAGAGTATGAAGTAGGGGAGTATGAAGAAAAGTTGATTAAAGCAAAAGATTATTTAAAAAAAACTCAAACGTTTAATGAATGGGGAATGAATGAGAAAAGTGGAGGTGATGATGAGATAATGAAAAATTATCTCATATTTATTATTGCTTGCAATACGTTAGCGGATATATTGCAAAGTGATATAGGTGCTATTTTGCGCAAAGATTTTGATTGGAAAGATAAAGATTTTAGTTGGGCTAAAGGCGCAAATAATTCAATAAGTCCTAGTTTAGTCAGGGATATTAAAGAATTACTAACAGATGGCTCTTATAGTTATGAAAAACAAATATTTGACGATATAAAAAATAGTCTTACAGAAGATAATTGGTTTGTAAAAAGTGCACCTAAGCTTTGTAATACCATTAAAGAAGTACATAATATAATGCTTCCAAACAAGAAAAAGAATATTATAGATCGTATGCGTTTTCATGTTGAAGAATTATTCAATTAAAAATTATTTATTTGATTTATGTTGAATTATATTCAAAATAGAAAAATACTTAATTTTTCGTAACGGTATAGTTTAGAAAATTCATAAAAAATAATTCTATAAGAATAGCCAATTAAAAATTTACTCATATAAATACAGAGAAATTAAGATTATATACTAAATAATATTTAAAATATATTTTAATTTTTTGTTTTTAATTATTATTTATAATAAAGTAATTTTATGCACATAAGATATTATATATTGTTCTTATCATATAAGATTTAATATATATATTAAATAATAAAATCATATATCTTTTTTATGTTTTCTTTTTATGCATAATTTTTTGTGCTTGTAGTTTTTTATTTTTATCTGTTTAATTATTTTAATGACGATACATCTCATATCATAAATCTTGTTTCATTAATATGATAAGAGAGATATTTTATAGCTCTAAGTTGTGTTATATAGAGAAACAAAATGATATTTTTAATTCATTTTTTTCTTAAAACTTAAATCATTAACGATTTATATCTTTGATATTGTGAAAGATAAAAAGAATTTATCATTTTAGTAGATTCTTTTATTTAAGAAATAACTTAAAAGAAATTGATAAAAGCTATATTTTTTATTCACGTTATAAAACTGAGAGATGATATTCGTACAGAAGTGCAATAATAGATGTTTAATATATGAGCATAAATTTATTATGGCTTTAGGCACGTGAGATGATTCATAGGGAGGGTTTCCTTTGTTCAGTAGTTTTATCTATAAAACTAACTCCGCTTGTGATGTACAAGTGGATAAATTTTATTGATTCAACATAAGAGAGGTTTGCGCTATTAGGATCTTTCATACAATATAGAAAAAAGATAAATTATTATTATAAATTAATATGTTATTATATTTTAAGAAAGTTTTTTATAAATAAAATATTTTCAGCAGTTATAGATTTTCTCTCTAAGAAAATGTGTTGTTTAATTAAGAAAAAAGCACTTCTTTAGTAGCGTATTTTTAAACTAAACTGTTTAGTTAAACGCTATGGAATATAAAATTTTTATTACAAAAGCGTATCACTATTATTTTGTAAACAAGGGCAGAAAATTGTTCATTAGCAAAAAGCTCTCTTACAATTATGCAGAAATTTTAGACAATCAGTGGTTTTAATTCATTAAATGTTTCAATAATATCGTAGATGATTTTGTTTTTGTGTATCACACAAGGAAAACAGTAAAATTTATCTGATATTTTGGAGCTTCATGCATTGCAACACCTGTTGCAAAGGTTCTATAAGCTTAACATGAAGAGTAATAAATGTAAAAATTTTAATTAGTAAGTTTTTTAGAGTAGTATCAGAGTTTATTTTAATTAATATTGCAATATTGATTCGTTTGTGTAATCTTAGTTTAAGTGCACAGAGGTGTTTTATGGATAGATTGCATCAAATACCAATGTGATGAAGAGGGGAAATGATATGAGTGTATAAAAATTAGAATGGCTCGTCGTATTTTTTCTCTAAATTTGACTTTTTTTTTTATATTGAAGTAAAAATAGTAAAATTAATTGTTATTTCATTATAATTTAATAAATTAAGTTGGAATTATATTTAATATTTTTTTGAAGTTACTTAAGAGCGCGTTGAAAGGATTAACTTAATCATGTCGCATAAAAATGTTTATTCTGCTGTTTCAGTATTAGTTGGAGCCGCTGCCCTTTTTCTTATAGCTGGTATTTCTGCAAATGCGCAAACTTTATCACAAGGTTGGTACAAAGTTTGCAGTAAGCAGCATGATGTTGATATTTGTAATACAATGAATACTGTATTATCGAATACGGGACAACCTTTAACGGCTTTTAATCTTGTTGAAATAAAAGGGAAGCAAAATGAGAAACGTATAGGTATTCAAGTGCCTACAGGTCGTTTTTTGCCAGAAGGTGTTCACATTAAAATTGGTGACGAGTTCTCTAAAAAAATTCCTTATATTATTTGTAATGGACCAAGTTGTATTGCTAATGATGTCTTAGATGATAAGCTTATAGCAGCTATGAAAAGTGGTACAAAAATGGTTGTAACCACAGTTAATTTCCGTGGTTCAGCTAATCCTATTGAATTTTCTCTTAATGGGTTTACAGCAGCCTATACCGGTCCTGGTATGGAGGAAAAAGATTTCCAACAAGAACAAATAAAGCTGCAGCAAGCTATTCAATCAAAGCAAAAAGAAATTGAAGAGCGTATGCGGGCTGAGCAAGAAAAAGCGAAACAAAAGTAATAAAACCACACCATAAAAGTTGGTCAAAACGTTTTCTATAATTGTTTATTTGAACCGCCACAGTTTTCTGTGGCGGTTTTTTTGAATCCTTAATTTTTCGAAAGAATTCTGCGTTTCCACCAACCAATACGTTCAGTTTTGGAAGAATCATTAGGCGTTGATGAAATAACAACGGGTTGATTAATTGTTTCTTCAATTTGGGAAGGAGAGGTTTCGATAACTTTCTCCATCTCGATTACAGTTTCTTGCTCTAATATTTTTTGTATTTGCGTTGTCTCTTTAGAAGATGATTTTTTACGTGTTCCACGTGTTGATTTTTTACTCTTTTCAAGAGCTTTATCTTCTACCTCATGAATAGCTTTGTCTGCTTTTTTTGTTTTAGTTTTACGCACCGGACTGGTTGTAGGTTTTTCTTCAAGAGATTTTTGTTCTGCAATATTTTGATCATTATCTAAAGAAAGTTGATTTTGTACTACTTTTGAAGAACGTTTTTTAGGTTTAATACTTGTATCATTTTTTTCAGATTCACTCTGTTGTTGTATATCTAGAGCTTGTGTATTATTTTTTGTTTCTTCAAGTTCAAAAGATTTAGCAGGTGAAACACGACGTTTGCGATGCGCTGCTTTAATTTCTGCTAAAGCTTGCTTAGCAAAATCTCCCACTGGTTCTGCATAAGGAACGCGAATCTGATGAAAACTATTATCTTGATTGCGTCGACCACCACGACGTCCTCGACGACGTCCTCGACGATAAGAATCATCATTCAAGGTATCTTCTTTTTTATGAACGTTGGAGAGAGAATGATCAATAATTTCACCGTGACGATTTTTGCGCCGACGCTTTTGATTTGTTTCAATGGGAGAAGGATTTTCAATAGATTCACTCTTTATGAAAACAGAATCTTCAATTTCTTGCTTATTGTCATCTTCCAATGAAGATTGAGAAATTCTCTCTGCTATTGAGCCTTTAGAAATAACAAGATGTTGTGTTCCAATACTATCATCTGCTTCAATACTAATATTAAGTTTAAAGCGAGCTTCTAAATTAACAAGAATATTGCGTTTATGATTTAATACATAAAGCGCTGTTGCTACGGGGGTGCGCACGATAATATTATGTTGCGAATTATGAAGAAGATATTCTTCAATTGAGCGCATGACATGTAACGCAATTGATGATTCAGAACGTATATTTCCTGTTCCTGCGCAATGTGGGCAGGGCTGTGTCGTACTTTCTAAAACCGATATGCGAATACGTTGACGACTCATTTCTAAAAGGCCGAAGTGTGAAATATGACCTACTTGAATACGAGCACGATCGTTTTTTAAACAATCTTTTAATTTTTTTTCGACCAGCTTCACATTGCGTTCTTCAAGCATATCAATAAAATCAATCACAATTAAACCAGCAAGGTCACGCAAGCGTAATTGACGCGCTACTTCTTCAGCAGCTTCAAGGTTAGTTTGTAAGGCTGTCTTTTCAACAGAGAATTCTTTCGTAGAGCGGCCAGAATTTACGTCAATAGCAACAAGTGCTTCTGTTTGATTAATAACAAGATAACCACCAGATTTTAAAGAAACCTGTGGTTGCAACATTTTATCAAGTTGAATTTCAATATTATTTCTTGCAAAAATGGGCGTAGGATCACGGTAAGGTTGCACAACTTTTGCATGACTTGGCATGAGCATACGCATAAAGTCTTTCGCTTCACGATATCCTTGGTCTCCAGAGACAAGAATTTCACTAATGTTCTTATTATAAAGATCTCGTATAGAACGCTTGATGAGATTGCTTTCTTCATGGACAAGGCATGGCGCCGTTGACTCGAGTGTCAAAGTGCGAATAGTATCCCATAACCGCATAAGATATTCATAATCACGTTTAATTTCAGCTTTTGTTCTATTGGCACCAGCGGTTCGTAAGATAACGCCCATACCTTTTGGAACGGCTAATTCTTTTACGATTTCTTTAAGACGCTTACGGTCTTGTACGTTCGTAATTTTTCGTGAAATACCACCACCACGTGCTGTGTTGGGCATTAGAACAGAGTAACGACCAGCTAGAGATAGATATGTTGTAAGGGCAGCACCTTTATTACCACGCTCTTCTTTGATAACTTGTACCAACAAAATTTGACGTCGTTTAATGACTTCTTGAATTTTATACTGACGCCCTTGTTTTCTTTGATAAATCGGGAGCTCTTCACGGATGTCCTCAGCACCGACCATTTCAATCTCATCATAAGAGATATTGGCATTTAATGCTTCTTCTGTATTATCAATCATTATCGCTTCAGATGTGATATCATTTTCAATATCGGCTGCTATAACATTGTTTTTTTCACTTTTTTTTGTTCTTCTGGAGCGTTTTTTATTTTTAGTTGCTTCTTCCGTAAAGGTATCTACAGAATTTTCTCCTACAGCTTCTTTTTCTTCTTCTTCAAGAAGAGCAAGGCGATCAGCAATAGGAATTTGATAATAATCAGGATGAATTTCAGAAAATGTTAAAAAACCATGTCGGTTTCCACCATATTCAACAAAAGCCGCTTGGAGAGACGGTTCTACACGCGTAATACGTGCGAGATAAATATTCCCCTTGAGCTGTTTTCTATGTTCTGATTCAAAATCAAGTTCTTCAATTTTGTTGCCGTGAACAACAACAACACGTGTTTCCTCCGGATGGGAGGCATCTATAAGCATTTTGTTTGACATAAGTTAATATCCTGAAGGCGACATGCACAATTTTATTCAAACGAATGCCATAACTATTCGTAAACATAAAAGGCTGTCTGCCATAAAAGGGAGGTACCAGAAAAACAGGACGAAACACCACGTGCAAAGGCATGACTGCATTTACACCATTTCTCATCATTATTTCCATCTGTTTTTTATGACTCATATTTTCTTAAAAGTCTCCGGTAAAATAATCTTTAAAACAGTTCGGATATCCGAACCAACGAATCTTAAGTAATGCAATCCTAATGTTACAACATAGAAATTTTTCATCCATAAAAAAGTCTCAACGCATAATAGACAAAAAACTTCTAAAGACAACTTAATATGAGTTACAGATAATTTAGATGACTATTATCAGCTAGGAAGCATAAATATTCTTTTATGTTGATATCATGCGTTTGGCAAGTAACAATGTAAATCATGTATAATTATAATATCTTTATGACCTTAATTTCGTTTTGAGGTGTTTATTTAGCTTTTATTGAAAAATAGAGAATAAATTGGTGTATCGTTTTATGTAACCAAGATAAATTATTACAAAGGTAATGTAGAGTATTTTGCTTATGATAAGAGTTTTTTTTACCAAAAAGCTGAAAACAGCTTATGGGGATGTTATTGTGCTCGTCACATACTTTTTATTATCTTTTTTGCTACTCCAAACTAGTGTTCAAGCCGCAGATCCTCTGAGACTTATTAATTTTCGAACCATTGGTGATAGTATTCATACGCGTATTATTGCGGTTTTTAATTCAAAACCAAATATTCGTTTACAGATTTTGGACAGGCCCGCACGTTTGGTTATCAATTTACCTACAATTGACTTTTCGATGCAAAATACGCCTTTAAAGAAACGGAATACATTATCCGTTATGCTTTCAGATGTGCGTTATGCTTTCTCTGACATACAGACTTCACGCATTATTTTGACAAGTAAAACGGCTTTTGTGGTTGAAAAAAATGTCGTAAAAAAATTAAATAATGGTTTATGGCAGTTGCTGATTGATATTCGTAAAAGTACACAAGAAAAATTTGATGAGATATTAAAAAAACAGCAAAGAAGCAATTTTGATACAAAAACACAGTTAATGCCAGCATATAATTTCCGTGTTGTTCTTGATCCTGGTCATGGTGGTATTGATGGTGGTGCACGGGGTGTTACTGGAATTTTAGAAAAAGATGTGACTTTAGACTTTGCGCGTGCATTGCGAGACGAATTACAAAAGGATTCTCATATTACCGTTGCTTTAACACGAGATTCCAATATTTTTTTAAGACTAAGTGAAAGAGTTAAAAAAGCGCAAGAGTTTGATGCTGACCTTTTTATATCTATTCACGCAGATACGATTGATCTACATTCTCTTCGCGGTGCCACAGTGTATACCATATCAGATAAAGCCTCTGATGCCATTGCAAAATCTTTGGCTGAAAGTGAAAATAAAGTTGATTTGCTTGATGGTTTGCCTGCAGATGAAACGCTCGAAGTTACAGATATTTTGATGGATCTTACACGACGTGAAACACATACATTTTCGGTTAATTTTGCAAATAGTGTTATTTCAAGTTTATCAAAGAATCATATTAACTTGATTAATAACCCACATCGGTATGCTAATTTTCAAGTTTTAAGAGCTTCAGATATACCCTCAGTCTTGATAGAGATAGGTTATTTATCCAATAAAGAGGATGAAAAGTTATTAAATGATCCTCATTGGAGAAAACAAATGGCAGCCTCTATTGCTCATTCTATTCGTCAATTTGCTGATTATAGGCAGAAAATGATACAGCCTCTTTAAATTTATGAGAAAATAGAGTATCAATATGGGCTTCTAATGTACCCTGGTATAAATAAAAGATAGAAAATAATTTCTCTTGATCTCAATCTTGTGGTGATATCCACTTGGTGTGTTTGAAGTAACGTATTTTTTCTTTAATTAATTCTTAAGAAAGCGATAGCCATTTTTATGATGATTTTTTTAAGATATCTTCTTCGTTTTTTTATTGCTATTGGACTTTATGGTGCAATAACGTGGGGTGTTATGACCAGTGGTCAAGCAAATGCACTCCCTGATTATGAAGTTCTTTCACTTTATGAGCCGCCGGTAATGACCCGTGTCCATGCTTCTGATGGCCGTCTTATGGCAGAGTTTGCAACAAAACATCGCCTCTATTTACCGATTCAATCAATACCAAAGCTTGTTATAAATGCTTTCATTTCGGCTGAAGACAAAAACTTTTATCATCATTTTGGTTTAGATCCTGAAGGACTTTCTCGAGCTTTGATCAATAATATTCGTAATATTGGTTCTGGAAGACGTCCAGAGGGTGCATCAACTATAACGCAACAAGTCGCTAAAAACTTCCTTTTAAGTTCAGAAACAACGTTAGAACGTAAATTTAAGGAAGCTATTTTAGCAATGCGTATTGAGAAAACTTATTCAAAAGATCATATTCTCGAGCTTTATCTCAATGAAATTTATCTGGGTCGTGGCACTTATGGCATAGCTGCTGCTTCTTTGACTTATTTCAATAAATCCGTCAATGACCTGACGTTAGAACAATGTGCTTATTTGGCTGCTCTTCCAAAAGGACCAGCAAATTATGATCCATTTAAGAATACACAACGTGCTATTGATCGGCGTAATTGGGTTATAGACCGGATGATTGCAAATGGATATGTAACGCGTGAACAAGGTGAAAAAGCGAAAGCTAAACCTTTAGGAGCGACAATCCGTGGGAGTGATAGCTATGTTTTTGCAGCTGATTATTTTACTGAAGAAGTACGGCGTCGTTTAATACATCGCTATGGGGCTAAAACACTTTATGAAGGTGGGCTTTCCATTCGTACAACGCTTGATCCGCATTTACAACTTATTGCGCGACGTGCTTTGCACGATGGATTAATTAGATTTGATCATGCGCAAGGATGGCGTGGAGCTTATGCGCATATTGATGAGAAAGGTGATTGGGGGGCAGAACTTGCAGATATCATAGGGCTAAGTGATGTTCCTGAATGGCGTTTAGCTGTTGTTCTTTCTACTAATCCCAACAAAGTAGAGATTGGTTTACAGCCACAGCGCGAAGCTTCAGGTATATTATCAAAAAAACGGGAAATTGCTGTTTTATCTGAAGCTAATTCAAAATGGGCACTCCATGTTGTAAAAGAAAATGGTTATCGAAAAACTGTTCAGAATTTATCTCATGTTCTGCAAGTTGGGGATGTCATTTTTGTTGAAAAACTATCCAATACAAACAACACTTATCGTTTACAACAAATTCCAAAGGTTGAAGGTGCAATTGTTGCTATGGAACCTCATACAGGGCGCGTTCTTGCTATGGTGGGAGGATTTTCTTTTGCCGCATCTGAATTCAATCGTGCAACCCAAGCTTACCGCCAACCGGGGTCTGCTTTTAAGCCTTTTGTTTATGCAGCAGCTCTTGATAACGGATATACACCAGCATCCGTTGTTTTAGATGGCCCCATTGAAGTTCGTCAATATAATGGTGAAGTTTGGCAACCCAAAAATTATGGTGGTACCTTTGCAGGACCTTCAACGTTGCGTTACGGTATTGAGCATTCTCGTAATCTTATGACAATACGGCTTGCCAATGATATGGGAATGCCTCTTGTCGCTGAATATGCAGAACGCTTTGGGGTGGTAGATAAATTGCAGCCTTATCTTCCCATGGCTTTAGGGGCTGGTGAAACAACAGTATTACGGATGGTTACAGCTTATTCCGTTATTGCCAATGGCGGACGCTCTATTAAACCTTCTCTGATAGACAGAATTCAAGATCGTTATGGGAAGACAATTTATCGTCATGATGATCGTATTTGCGAAAATTGTAATACGAATTCATGGAATAATCAAAGTGAGCCCACATTGATTGATGAGCGAGATCAAGTTCTTGACCCTATGACGGCTTATCAAATTACCTCGATGATGGAAGGGGTTGTTCAGCGTGGTACTGCGGCACGTTTACGTTATCTTAATCGACATATTGCCGCTAAAACAGGAACAACCAATGACTCTAAGGATGTCTGGTTTATGGGATTTACTCCTGACATTGTCGTTGGTATTTTTGTCGGTTATGATCAACCAGCTTCGTTAGGATATAATGGAACAGGAAGTTCATTAGCTGCACCTATTTTTGGTGATTTTATGGCAGATGCTCTTAAAGGGAAGCCAGATGTTCCCTTTAAGATGCCAAAAGGTATGATTTTAATGCCAATTAATCGGAAAACAGGAATGCTTGCCGAAAGAGGAGATCAAGATGTCATTATAGAAGCATTTAAACCAGGGACTGGTCCTGCTGATATATATCAAGTTATTGGGAGTACAAATTCTTTTCAAGAAGGTGTTCCTGCAGTAACGACTTCTCCACAAGTCAACAAAGCACTTGAAAGTGGGACAGGTGGGCTGTATTAATCGACAAAATCTCCTTTTGCCATGAGTCATGGTTTTTATCTTTTTTTACAATGTCGGTTCTATAAATAGAGTGATAGAACTGTACCATTTTCTGATAGCAGCTATTAAATTTGTATAAAATGCTAAGAGACACAACCAAAAAGAGTTTTTTAAAATACGGTGTTAAATTATGCGAGCAGAAATAGAAACATTAGTTGATGAAATCCAGAAAGCAATACAATTGCTAAGGGGGCATCTTTGACTGGGATCAATCACTAAAGCGTCTTGAATATCTTAATCAAAAAGCGGAAGATCCATCATTATGGGATGATGCACAACGAGCACAGGATATGATGCGTGAGCGTCAACGTCTTGATAATTCAATCAATGGTCTTTTATCATTTACAAAAATACTTGAAGAATGCATTGAGCTTATTGCGATGGGCGAAGAAGAAAGTGATGTGGAAATTATCGCTGATGCAGAAAGATCAATACGTAATCTTAAAAATGAGATAGATAAAAGGCAAATTGACGTACTTCTTTCAGGAGAGGCAGATCCGAATGATACCTATTTAGAAGTTCATGCTGGAGCAGGGGGAACAGAAAGCCAAGATTGGGCTTCTATGCTCTTACGTATGTATATGCGATGGGCTGAACAGCATGAAATGAAGGTTGAGATTTTAGAAATTCATGATGGAGAAGAGGCAGGAATAAAGTCAGCGACTATTCTTGTAAAAGGGCATAATGCTTATGGAATGTTAAAAACAGAATCAGGTGTTCATCGCTTAGTGCGGATTTCTCCATTTGATTCGAATGCAAAGCGCCATACCTCTTTTGCGAGCATTTGGGTTTATCCAGTTATTGATGACAATATTGAAGTTGATGTTTCAGAGGCAGATGTGCGTATTGATACATATCGTGCATCTGGAGCAGGAGGACAACATGTTAACACGACAGATTCTGCTGTTCGCATCACACATATAAAAACGGGTATTGTTGTTCAATGTCAAACAGAGCGTTCTCAACATAAAAATCGCGCTACGGCTTGGTCGATGTTGCGTGCACGGCTTTATGAAGAAGAGCTTAAAAAAAGAGAAGAAGAAACCAATGCTGCTGAATCTTCTAAAACAGAAATCGGATGGGGACATCAAATTAGATCTTATGTTCTTCAACCCTATCAGCTTGTCAAAGATTTGCGTACAGGAATTGAAAATACGGATCCACAATCCGTACTTAATGGTAATTTAGATGCATTTATAGAGGCAGCACTCGCACGGCGCATTTATGGACAAGACAAAAAAATTGAGGATATTCGTTAATTACATATCCTTCCTTCAAGCCATGTAGATTTTTTCTTAAGCTGTTCGTTTCATGGATGCTGTGATGTTATATAGCCTTTGATACTTTAAAGGTTTAAAGGGGGATTTTCTTGTTCCTTTCTTCAACTTTTTCTCACACGCTAATTCTGCTTATGATATTGCAAGTGATAGGAAGAATCTGAAATCAGAAAATTTTGCGATATTCGGGGGACTAATATAAATGTAAAACAATTCATTATCCTTATAAATCAATATATTGTAAAAATTGAATCCGTTGAAAAACTAAAATCAATTAGGGAGAATAACTTTTGCTTTTGAAGGTAAATCAAACACTCAATTTACAAGTTACCATTATGATATAAAAGTGTTGCAGTAGCTAAAACATTTTCAACATGCCCAGATACGCTCACTTTGCGCCATTCTTCTGCTATTATTCCATTTGCATCAATTAAAAAAGTGCTCCGTTCAACTCCCATATATTTGCGTCCATACATGCTTTTCTCAACCCAAACACCATAAGCTTCGAGGGTCGTTTTTTCTTCATCAGAAACCAAGATGACATCAAGTTCATGTTTTATTTTAAATTTATCATGTTTTTTTACATTATCTGGAGAGATTCCAATAACAGAAACACCGATTTCATCAAATTTCATCTTTAATTTTGTGAAATCAAGTGCTTCACTTGTGCAACCACTGGTGTCATCTTTTGGATAAAAATATAAAACAACAGGCTTTCCTTTAAAGTCAGAAAGACACACTGTCTCACCTCCATCGCGCGGCAAAGTAAAATCAGGAGCAAGAGCACCTTTCATTGGTCTTGTCATTGTTTTCATCTTTCTTTTTTGTGTAACAGGTATAAAATATCAGAGTACACAGAAGAAAAGAACTATTCAACTCTCTAGAATTTTATCGTTTTGAAGAGACTTTTATTTCCCTAACAAAATTCGCCCTATCACAACGATTGAATTGAAAGAACAAGCTCGACGTGAACAACATAAACAAAACAGCAAAAGATTATACTGGTTTCATTACAACATGTTTTTTCTTACCAAAAGAAAGTTTAATGGTTCCTTCTGCACTGACATCCCCTTCAATAATAAGATGTGTTTCGTCCTCAATAATTTGATCATTTACACGGACACCTCCACCTTGAACGTGTCGGCGTGCCTCACTATTAGATCTAGCGAGTCCTGCTTGTACTAAAAGAGTGAGCAATCCAACACCTTTTTTTAATTCTGAGGCATTAATTTCAACAGTTGGAAGATTTTCTCCCAGAGTTTTTTCTTCAAACGTCTTGCGAGCCGTTTCTGCTGCTGCATCAGCAAAAACACGTCCATGCAACATTGCTGTAATTTCTGTTGCAAGAATTTTTTTTGCTTCGTTAATTTCAGTTCCTTGTAATAGAGAAAGTTTAAGAATCTCATCCATCGGCAATGGAGTATAGAGCTTTAGAAATCGTGTTACATCAGCATCTTCTGTATTGCGCCAGTATTGCCAAAATTGATAAGGTGAAAGTTTATCCGCATTTAGCCATACAGCCCCATTCAATGATTTACCCATTTTGGCACCGGAAGAGGTTGTCAGCAATGGTGATGTTAACGCATATAATTGCGGTGTTCCTAAACGATGTCCTAATTCGATTCCGTTAATAATGTTGCCCCACTGATCAGAGCCCCCCATTTGCATACGCAACCCATAACGTTTATAAAGTTCAACAAAGTCATAAGCTTGCAGAATCATATAATTAAACTCTAAGAATGACAAAGAGTGCTCACGCTCAAGTCTGAGTCTGACAGAATCAAATGACAACATACGGTTGACAGAAAAATGCTTTCCTACATCACGCAAAAATTCTAAGTAGTTTAAATTGCATAACCATTCAGCATTATTCACAATACAAGCATCGGTTTCTCGGTCACCGAATGTCAAATAGTTAGCAAATACCTTTTTAATACCATCAATATTTGCAGCAATATCATCTTGTGTCAGAAGGCGTCGCGCTTCGTCTTTGAAAGAAGGATCACCAATCAATCCGGTTCCTCCACCCATTAAAGCAATGGGGCGATGACCCGTTTTTTGTAACCAATAAAGCATCATAATCTGAAGAAGACTTCCAGCATGTAAACTCGATGCTGTTGGGTCAAATCCAGTATAAGCGCTTACAGTTTCTTTTGAAAAAAGATCATCTAAGCCTTTTTCATCTGAAATTTGGTGGATAAAACCACGTTCGCTCATAATGTGTAAAAAATCAGATTTAAAGGCAAACACAGATTTAATTTCCTAATTTAAGAGTGCATTTATTGTATATAATAGGCGATTATATAACGAATTATTAATGCGGTATCTATCATAACTGACGCACACCTCACAAGAGAAAGAGACATATTGGTAGTATAAAGATAATAATACAAGTATTATTATCTTTATACGCTAAAAAAGAGACTTCTTAGTAATAGAAAAAAGGTATTCTGTTATTCTCATTTCTATCCTGAAATAAAATTTAGAAAAGTTTTAAATGCAGACTAAAAAAATTACTTTGTTATGATCAGAGACGATTTTTGCTAATTTTTTTATAAATCTATCGTATTTTCCTAAGTTAGTGAAAGTATTTCAGGAGGAGGAGCGAGAAGTTCATTGGAGGTATGGTTATCCAAATAGTGGGCACATCGCTCAATAAGTTTTTCATGACATCCACTGAAAAAGTGATTAGCCTCTTCCAATATTTCTTGTGTGATGATGATACCTTTTTGTGTTTTTAATTTATCGACAAGTATTTGAACATCTTTTGGAGGGGAAACTTTATCGATACCGCCATGAATGATAAGTCCAGAAGAGGGACAAGGTGCAAGAAATGAAAAGTCATAAACATTAGGCTGAGGGGCAACTGAGATAAATCCCTCAATTTCTGGTCTGCGCATTAAAAGCTGCATACCAATCCATGCTCCAAATGAGTATCCTGCTACCCAACAATTTTTAGAGTCTGGATGTTGTGTTTGAACCCAATCGAGAGCAGCAGCAGCATCTGAAAGTTCTCCTATTCCATAATCAAATTCACCCTGACTACGACCAATACCACGAAAGTTAAAACGTAAAGTTGTAAAGCCACGTTGTTGGAACATATAAAAGAGGTCATAGATAATTTTATGATTCATAGTTCCACCAAATTGGGGATGAGGATGCAAAATGATCGCAATGGGTGCATTTTTTTGTTGTGAAGGTTGATAACGCCCTTCGAGCCGACCCGCGGGACCGTTAAAAATAATTTCTGGCATAAAATGCTCCTTAATGCAATAAAGGGCTCTCTTTGACCCTAGTCGACTTTTACCATAGAATCTCTTAAATAATTATTAGATATTCTTTTTTTAGTGCACTTTTCAAGAAAAATGCGCTATTTTTTCAATCAATTCATAAGATTAATGATTGCGATGTAAAATGGTTATAAAACGCCGATATTTTGATCATAACGCAACAACACCGCTCAAAAAAGTGGCACGGATGGCGTTACTGGAATCTTTAGAGATATTTGGTAATCCATCATCGGTTCATAAGGAAGGGCGTGCCGCTAAAACTTTGTTGCAAAAGGCCCGTCGGCAAATCGCTGAAAATCTTAAAACAGATCCAGATCACGTGGTATTTACCTCTGGTGCGAGTGAAGCTGCAATGACTTTGTTAACACCCTTTTACAATATGGGGAAAGCAAAAGTTAAATTTTCTCACCTTTACCTTGGAGCGACTGAACATCCCTCTGTTGCAGAGGGAGGACGTTTTTCTAAAGAGTTGATAAGCGTCATTGATGTTGATCAAGATGGGCTCATAGAACAAGATAAATTAACATCACTCTTAACGGTTCACGATAAAACAACAGGTTTACCTCTTGTTGCTATTCAAGCTGCAAATAGTGAAACGGGTGTTATTCAACCGTTAACAGAAATCGCCGCTATTGTTCGGGATTTAGGAGGCACTCTTATAGTTGATTTAACACAATATGTAGATAAAAATTTTGTGGATATTCATCAGCTAGGAGGAGACTTTTTTATACTGTCTGCACATAAAGTTGGCGGTCCTAAAGGAATCGGTGCTTTTGTTTCATGTGGTAATCTTCTCATGCCACACCCTCTTATTATTGGGGGAGGACAAGAAAAAGGTCTCCGTGGAGGAACAGAAGCATTGCCCCTTATTGCTGCTTTTGGGGCAGCAATGACTGATTGCTTCACACAGGAGGAAATAAAACAGTTAATATATTTACGCAATAAATTAGAAGCTGGACTGCAAAAAATAAGTAAAAATGTTGAGATTTTTGGCAAAAGAGTTCAACGTTTGCCAAATACAACTTACTTTACCGTGAAAAATATAAAAGCTGAAACGATGCAAATTGCTTTTGATTTAGAAGGGTTTTCTTTATCATCCGGCTCTGCCTGTTCTTCAGGAAAAGTAAAACAAAGCAAAGTGTTGGAGGCAATGGGGTATCATGTTCCAAATGGTGCCATTCGCATTTCGCTAGGACGTGGCACAACTTCTGAAGATATTGATGATTTTCTGTCGTTTTTTTCTCAAATTATAAGCAGGAAAAAAGGGGAAGATTTATCATCAGAAAGTTATAAAAATTAGAATTATTTTAAAAATAAAATAAGTTTGATTGAAATTTTTGCGCTTTACCTATAGCCTAGGAGATAACTTGCTTACTTTAATCTTGTAAAAAACAAGACTTTAGTTACCGGTTTTTGACGCCAAAAAATGGAGAAAATTGATGCCGGCAGTACAAGAAACGATACGCCAAGTACGTGAAATAGATGTTGACCAATATAAATATGGTTTTGAAACCAATATTGAAACCGATAAAGCTCCAAAAGGCTTAAATGAGGATATTATCAAATTTATTTCCGCTAAAAAAAATGAGCCTGAATGGATGCTAACATGGCGCTTAAAAGCTTACCGCCGTTGGCTGACGATGCAAGAGCCTCATTGGGCGCGTCTTGAATATCCTAAAATTGATTTTCAGGAGCTTTATTATTATGCTGCTCCCAAAAATCATACAGGACCAAAATCTTTGGATGAAGTGGATCCTGAGTTATTAGCAACGTACGAAAAACTTGGCATTCCCCTTAAAGAACAAGAGATTTTGGCAGGAGTAAGAAAACAGTCTGATCCCTCCACTTTTGATGACAGTATGTCTGTATCGGGGCAGGTGGCTGTTGATGCAGTCTTTGATTCTGTTTCTGTTGTAACAACATTCAAAAAAGAGCTGGCACGCGCCGGTGTGATTTTTTGTTCTATTTCAGAGGCGATTATTGAACATTCTGAGCTTATTAAAGAATATTTAGGAACAGTTGTACCTATAAGTGATAATTATTATGCGGCCTTAAATGCTGCTGTCTTTACAGATGGTTCATTTGTTTATATTCCCAAAGGGGTTCGTTGTCCTATGGAGCTTTCAACTTATTTTAGGATTAATGAACGCAACACTGGCCAATTTGAACGAACATTGATTATCGCCGCTGAAGATTCCTATGTTTCTTATCTTGAAGGGTGTACAGCACCCCAACGTGATGAAAACCAACTTCATGCTGCTGTTGTTGAGCTTATTGCCCTTGAAAATGCAGAGATTAAATATTCTACAGTACAAAACTGGTATCCTGGCGATAAAGATGGCAAGGGCGGTATTTATAATTTTGTGACGAAGCGTGGAGATTGTCGAGGTGATAGCTCTAAAATTTCATGGACACAAGTTGAAACCGGTTCTGCGATTACTTGGAAATATCCATCCTGCTTACTCCGTGGTAATAATGCGCGTGGAGAATTTTATTCTATCGCTGTTGCAAACGGTTATCAACAAATTGATTCTGGTACAAAAATGATTCATTTGGGAAAGAATACATCCAGTCGCATTATTTCCAAAGGTATTTCTGCAGGTTTTTCAAATAACACTTATCGGGGACAAGTCACAGCGCATCGAAAAGCACAAAATGCGCGTAACTTTACGCAATGTGATAGTTTGTTAATCGGAAATGATTGTGGTGCGCATACAGTTCCTTATATTGAAGCAAAAAATGCAACAGCTCAGTTTGAACATGAAGCCACAACATCAAAAATTTCTGATGACCAACTTTTTTATGTTATGCAAAGAGGAATTCCCGAAGAAGAAGCTATCGCATTAATTGTAAATGGTTTTGTAAAAGAGGTCATTCAAAAACTTCCCATGGAATTTGCTGTCGAAGCACAAAAGCTTATTAGTATTAGCCTTGAAGGTAGTGTTGGATAATTTTATTTAATTAGATAAATAGAAGACTTTATGTAAAAAGGCTGTAACGGTAGCACATAATGCTAAAAATGACCTCTATGGTAATTACAAAAGTAGATGGATGCTAAGGTAAAATAATACGCATTGATATCTGAAAAACAGCCAAAACAGGATTAAATTATGTTAGAGATCAAAAATTTGCACGCCCGTATTGCTGAAACCGATACAGAAATTATTCGTGGTTTAAACTTGACAGTTCAAGATGGAGAAGTTGCCGCTATCATGGGACAAAATGGAGCCGGAAAATCAACTTTATCTTATTTGCTTGCTGGTCGTGATGATTATGAAATAACAGAAGGAGCTATTCTCTATAATGGACAATCACTTTTAGAAATGGATCCAGCAGAACGTGCTGCATATGGTGTTTTTCTTGCATTTCAATATCCAATGGAAATACCAGGGGTAGCAACAATGGAATTTTTAAAAGTTGCGATGAATTCTCAACGCAAAGCGCGAGGTGACGAAGAACTTAAAATTCCTGAATTTATAAAATGTGTTAAAGAAGTTTCAGCCAAACTTGAAATAGATATGGATATGCTAAAGCGTCCATTAAATGTAGGTTTTTCAGGTGGAGAAAAAAAACGCGCTGAAATTTTACAAATGGCACTTCTTGAACCTACACTTTGCATTTTAGATGAAACGGATTCTGGTTTAGATATTGATGCACTAAAAATTGTTGCAGATGGTGTTAATAAACTTCGGGATTCAAAACGTTCATTTTTGGTGATTACCCATTATCAACGGCTGCTTAATTATATTATTCCTGATACGGTACATGTTCTTTATAAAGGACAAATTATCAAAAGCGGTGATAAATCCTTAGCGCTTTATTTAGAGCAAAATGGGTATGCTGATCTTATTAGGGAAGCGGTTTGAGGTTATTAAATATGAATGCACAGCAAAACTTGTTAGCGGTTGAAGAAAATATACTCAGTAATTTCAATCAGTATGTAAACCACTTACCTGGTGATAAAGCTGTACAGGAAATCCGCAAGAAAACTATTGAGCAGTTTCAAATGACACGGCTTCCTTCCCGTAAAATCGAAAGTTGGCATTATACCAATCTGCGTACCTTACTGAAGTCTATTAGCAATTTTTCAAAAGTTCAAGACAATCAATTGGTTGATGCATTGCTTTCAGAAAGTGCTGTTTTCTCCATAAACAATGGAAAAACATCGATAGAGTCAAAGGTAGACAACATTGCAGTAAAACGCCTTTCAGACGCATTAGAAGATAATTCTGTACAGATAAATCAAAACATTTCTGATGAAGATTTTATTGGACAGTTAAATACAGCTTTTGTTACAGATGGTTGGCTTTTTCACATCCCTGAAAATACAAAGTTAAATATCCCCATTGAATTACAAAATATACAAATGGGGGGACAATCTCATATTTTTTCGGATATAAAAGTTGATAAAAATAGTCAAGTTATGTTTATTGAACATCAGGTTGGCAATGATAAAGATACCTTTGTCAGTTCAATATTTTCATTAAATGTTGCTGCTGATAGTGATGTTACGTGGATTCTCATTCGCAATCGTGATTTTAATTCTACACAATTTGGTCGATTTTGTGCTGTTCTTGATCAAAGAGCGAAGTTATCACTTTATGTCATTAATATAGGGAGTCAATTAAATCGCCAAGAAATCGATATTGAATTACAGGGAGAAGAATCTGATTTTCAATTACGCGTCATAAATTTATTATCAGGACAAACACATAGTGATCTTACAATGACTGTTCGTCATGTGGAAGAAAAATCAACATCAACCGAAATTATACGCAATGTGGTTACAGATAAGGCTGTTGGTGTTTTCCAAGGAATAATACGTGTTTCTCAAAAAGCGCAAAAAACAGATGCACGCATGGCTTGTAATAGCCTTATTCTTTCAGATGATGCAGAATTTAATGCAAAGCCTGAACTGGAGATTTTTGCTGATGATGTTGCATGTGGTCATGGTGCAACAGTTGCTAATATTAATCATGATTATCTTTTTTATCTTATGACACGTGGTATCCCTTTTAAAACGGCTCGTGCGCTTTTGATTAAAGGATTTATCTCTGAGCTCATTGATGACATCAAGCAAGATAATATTCAAATCGTTTTGGAGAATATCATTAGTAAATGGCTTGAAAAAAATGTTTAAGGTAGAAAAAATGGAAAATAACGTACAAACATTTACTTATAATGTCGAAGAAATTCGGCGTGATTTTCCTATTTTGCACCATCAAGTTTATGGAAAGCGATTAGCATATCTTGATAGTAGTGCTTCTGCCCAAAAACCAATGTCAGTACTCAATGCAATGAATAATTATTATCACTATAGTTATGCTAATGTGCATAGGGGAATGTATTTTTTAGCCAATATAGCAACACAATCATATGAAAATTCTCGTGAAACCGTTCGTGTTTTTCTAAATGCTCAAAAAGCTGAAGAAATTGTTTTTACGAAAAATGCAACAGAAGCTATTAATACTGTTGCTTATGGTTGGGCGATGCCACAACTCAAAGAAGGTGATGAGATTGTTCTAACGATCATGGAACATCATTCAAATATTATTCCTTGGCATTTTCTCCGTGAACAAAAAGGTGTTAAACTTATTTTTGTTCCTGTCGATGAAAATGGTGTTCTGCACATTGAAGATTTCCAAAAGGCTTTAAGCGAAAAAACGCGGCTTGTTGCTATAACGCATATGTCCAATATATTAGGAACTGTGCCTCCTGTTAAAGAGATTATTAAGCTAGCACATCAAAATTCTATTCCGGTTCTTGTTGATGGTTCTCAAGGAGCAGTACATTTAACCGTTGATGTGCAAGATCTCGATTGTGATTGGTATGTCTTTACAGGTCATAAGCTTTATGGACCCACTGGTATTGGTGTTTTGTATGGTAAAGAAGATAGATTAGAAGAAATGCGTCCTTTTCAAGGGGGAGGGGAAATGATCGAGGAGGTAACAACCGATAAGGTTTTTTATAATGCTCCTCCTTACCGTTTTGAAGCAGGCACTCCTCCTATCGTTGAAGCTATTGGATTAACTGCGGCTATTGATTATATACAAGAGAAAGGTCGGAGTAAGATTCATGCCCATGAGAGATCCCTTTTAGCTTATGCGCAGGAAAAACTTAAAATGGTTGAGTCATTGCGTATTTATGGTCATTCTCCCAATAAAGGAGCTATTATATCATTTACAATTGAAGGGATTCACGCCCATGATATCGCTATGTTTATTGATAGAAAAGGGGTTGCGATACGTGCGGGAACTCATTGTGCACAGCCTTTATTACAGCGCTTTGGTCTAACATCTATTTGCCGCGCATCGTTAGCCATGTATAACACTCAAGAGGATATAGATCAATTAGTAGAAGCATTGCAAGAAACAAGGACATTTTTTAATGGCTGAATCAATTGAAGAGCGTCATTCTACAGAATCCGTTGAAACTGTAAGCGAAAATAAAAAATCTTACATATCAGCAATTCCAGCAGACGAAATTGATCGTATGACAAATGATATTATTGCTGCTCTCAAAACAGTTTATGACCCAGAGATTCCTGCTGATATTTATGAGCTAGGACTGATTTATCGTATTGATATTGAAGATGATCGTTCAGTAAAAATTGAAATGACTCTTACAGCACCGGGATGTCCTGTTGCGGGTGAAATGCCAGGGTGGGTAGAAAATGCAGTCAGTGCAGTTGAAGGGGTTTCGTATGTTGAAGTCACTATGACTTTTGATCCACCATGGACACCTGATTGTATGTCAGAAGAAGCTCAAATTGCTGTCGGATGGTACTAAAAGTATTGTTAAGAGACTCTAATTTAGCCATTCATGAATAAGCTGTTTACTTTTCACAAGCATTTGAATTTAAGGACGATCACATGAGTTATAATAAACAAAAACTAGAACTCACTTGGATTGGAAAAGAAAAACGCCCAAAACTAGAGCCTCGTATCTTATTAGAAGATCTTGAAAAATCTTATCACGCTTCGCATCGAATATCATCCCAGGATATTTTTGATAATAAACTTATTTTTGGTGACAATTTGCTCGCACTCAAAGCGCTTGAACAAGAATATATGGGGAAGGTAAAATGTATCTATATCGATCCGCCTTATAATACAGGCAATGCCTTTGAACATTATGAAGATGGTTTAGAGCATTCCATATGGCTCAGCCTTATGAGAGACAGGCTAGAATTGTTACATCATTTACTGGCGGATGATGGAAGTATCTGGATATCAATTGATGATGATGAACAAGCCTATCTTAAAGTGATGATGGATGAAATTTTTGGTCGCCAAAATTTCATCAACAATATTATTTGGCAAAAGAAATATGCTCCACAAAATGATACAAAATGGCTTTCTGATAATCATGATTTTATAATGGTTTATGCTAAAGATAAAACGATTTGGCGCCCTCAATTGCTTCCTCGTTCAAGCGATATGGATGCGCGCTATAAAAATCCTGATAATGATCCTCGCGGTCCTTGGAAATCAGATAATCTTTCAGTTAAGACTATGAATTTAAAAGATGTTTATGAAATTGTTACGCCTTCTGGGCGCAGTGTGATGCCTCCTGCTGGAACGAGTTGGCGCGTTAGTAAACAAAAATTTGCTAAGCTATTAGAAGATAATCGTGTTTGGTTTGGTCCAACAGGAAGTAATGTTCCTTCTATGAAACGTTTTTTATCAGAGGTAAAAAATGGTATGGTTTCAATGACCATTTGGCCTTATCAGGAAGTTGGCCATAATCAAGATGCAAAAAAAGAAGCCAAAGTCTTCAATTCTGATAGTGTCTTTACAACTCCTAAACCGGAACGTTTAATGGAACGCATTATTCAACTTGCCACTAATCCCGGTGATCTTGTACTGGATTCTTTTGCTGGTTCTGGCACAACCGGTGCTGTTGCCCATAAAATGGGAAGGAAGTGGATTATGATTGAACTTGGTGAGCATTGTCACACCCACATTATCCCTCGTTTAAAACAAGTCATTGATGGAACTGATCAAGGGGGAATTTCCAAAAGTGTCAATTGGCAAGGTGGCGGTGGATTCCGTTATTATCGCCTTGCACCTTCCCTGTTGCAAAAAGATCCATGGGGACAATGGATTATTAGTCGCGAATATAATGCTGCCATGCTATCAGAAGCCATGTGCAAACATATGGGATTTACCTACGCACCTGATGAAAATCATTATTGGATGCAAGGGTATTCAACCGAAACAGATTATATTTATGTCACAACGAGCGCCATGACCCATGAACAACTCTGTATAATGAGTGAAGAGGTAGGCTCTCATCGCACGTTGCTGATTTGTGGTACAGCCTTTGATACAAAATCAGCATCCTTTGAAAATCTGACACTCACTAAAATCCCCCGTGCAATATTAGAAAAATGCGAATGGGGAAGGGACGATTACAGTTTAAATGTAGCCAATCTTGAACCAGTGATTGTGGTAAAAGAAAACAGCAAAAATAAAGATATTGCGCAAGCAGAATTAGATCTATTTGAATAATATATAAAAAGCGGAGTTTTTCATGAACACTGTTGAAAAAAGGATTTCTGCTCGCTTATCGTTGCGTGATCCTCAACGTGAATCTTTAAATATTTTGGTAAAAATCTTAGAAAATATAGAGCTTTCTAAAAATGCTGATTTGGTTGCAGAGTTAGAAGTGATAAAAAATCTTTATCCTTCTGTACAAGATTTTGAACGAAACTTTCCCTCTTTTTGTTTTGCCTTAGCAACGGGTGTTGGGAAAACGCGACTTATGGGGGCTTTTATCAGCTATCTTTATTTAACAGGTCGTAGTCGCCATTTTTTTGTTTTAGCGCCAAATTTGACTATTTATGAAAAGTTAAAACAGGATTTTAGTCCCCAAAGTCCGAAGTATGTTTTCAGTGGAATGAGTGAATTTATTGCCAATAGACCCGTTATTATTACAGGTGAAGATTATGAAAGTGGTAAAGGTATTCGCGTTGATGAACACCATATTCAAGGACAAAAGCGTTTGTTTGAGAATAGAGATACGGCCTTTATCAATATTTTTAATATTTCTAAAATTAATACAACGGATAATAAAAAAGGCGCACTAAAATCTAGTATTCCGCGAATTAAACGCTTACAAGAAACGATTGGTGAAAGTTATTTTGATTATCTCGCAAATCTTCCTGATTTAGTTTTGTTAATGGATGAAGCACATCGTTATCGAGCTTCTGCTGGTGCGGCAGCAATTAATGAGTTAAAACCTGTTTTAGGAATAGAGCTTACAGCGACACCAAAAACAATAGGTGCAAAACCCGTAGATTTTAAAAATGTTGTCTATAGTTATTCACTTGCAGAGGCTATGAGAGATGGTTTTGTAAAAGAGCCTGCTGTTGCTACACGTAAAGATTTTCAACCTCAAAATTATACATCTGAACAATTAGAACATATCAAATTACAAGATGCAATTCATGCCCATGAAAACGTGAAAGCAGATTTAATTGTCTATGCAAAAGATTATAACAAAAAGTTCGTTAAGCCTTTTATTTTAGTTGTCGCTCAAGATACAAATCATGCACAGAAATTGCGTGATTTATTGGAATCAGATGATTTTTTTGCAGGAGCTTATAAGGGAAAAGTTATAGAGATTCATACAAAACAGTCGAATATAGAAGAAGATCAAAATATTCAAAAGCTGATTGCAATTGAAGATTCTCATGACCCAACAGAAATTGTTATTCACGTTAATAAATTAAAGGAGGGGTGGGATGTTACGAATCTCTATACTATTGTACCGTTGCGTGCATCGGCTTCAGAAATTTTAACAGAGCAAACAATTGGGCGTGGATTGCGTTTGCCTTATGGGTATAGAACAGGCGTGGAAGCTATTGATCGTTTAACAATTATTGCGCATGATCGTTTTCAAGATATTATTGATCGTGCAAACGATCCAAACTCAATTATAAAAAAGCATATTGAGATTGGAACAGGAGGGAATATCCCCTTTGAAAAGACCGATATAGTGACAGTTCCAAGTCAAGTAGAAGCTTTATTGATGCAAACGATGGTAATACGTAATTCCGATATAAATGGAGCATCTTCTGATTTACAAGGTATCATATTACGTCATACAGATTCCCCTACATTAACACCTGAAGAGCAAGATATTGCAGCGATCGCGTGGGATCTTATCAAAGAGAATGATAAATTGCCAAGTTCTCAAATGCTTTGTTCTGCACAGATACAAGAAAAAATTGCTAATAAAGTTATGAATATTAAGCCTTCATCACAAAAGTCTCTTGTATCAAAAGTGGTGACAATTCTGACAAAACAATTAACAGAACTGATCATAGATATTCCAAATATTATACTCATTCCTTCGCGTGATGTTACTTATGGTTTTTATGATTTTGATTTGGAAAATTTAGAAAACTTAAATTTTCAACCTGTTAGTAAAGAACTTTTAATTCGAGAATTGCGTACCCATAAAAGCATTTTTCTCACATCTAAGAATGAATATGTCAAAGAGCCTTATCTTGAAAACTACATCATTCGTGGTTTGATTGATAATGACTTTGTCGATTATGATAACCATACGCTCTTATTACGAAAATTAGCTAGTCAGATAGTAGAACATTTCCGATCTTATTTACCCAATGATACAGCTGTTGAGAACGTATTAATTCACTATCAGCACAAGCTTACTAGTTTTATTGTTGCGCAATTAAGAGAACATCAATGGGAAACGCAAAAAGATTATGCGGTTAAAGTTACACGAGGTTTTACAACTTTACAACCTATCCATTATGTGTTGCCGCAAGGGACGTCTCCTCTTGACTTTCGTAATATTCCTGCCATTAAAAGCGATATTAAAAAACTTGTATTCAGCGGCTTTAGAAAATGCTGTTATCCTTTACAAAAGTTTGATTCAGTAGAAGGGGAATTACGATTTGCTCAAATATTAGAGGATGATGCACAAGTCTTGAAATGGATGAAACCCGCTCGAGGTTTTTTCAAGATAGAATATGATAAAGGATCAATCTATGAACCAGACTTTGTTGTAGAAACGAAGGATGCCAAATATCTTTGTGAGCCTAAAAAAGCCTCTGAAATGCAAAATCCTATTGTTTTAAAAAAGAGAGAAGCTGCAGTTCAATGGTGTTGTCATGCAACGCGCTATGCGGCGACTTATGGCGATAAAAAATGGTATTATGTTCTTATTCCCCATGATGCTATTAAAGCAAATAGTAGTTTTGAAGGTTTGTGTGCAGAGTTTACCATTTCAGAATCTATACTTGAGAGCTCATAACTTTTTGCTTCAAAAATAAAACACATAAGTTTTTTTAATTGACGGATGTGAGATTCAATCAAATGTTTGAATAATTATTTTTAACTTTTTTCTAACGACGTTAAAATAAAAGGAAAAATGTATAGCAAAGTTATACAAGATTATGCTTTTGTATGGGGATTTGTAGCACATTTACACTTTTTTATAAAAGTACAATCTTATTTTTGTTATGTGAAAAGATCTTTGAGTTATAGTCATAAATTAAAAAAAATATTTTAATTTTATTGAGTAATTTGATAAATGTTCTTTTTTTAAAAAACTTAAACAGTTTATTGTTCTTTCATTTAAAACGCCTGAATATAATGAAATACCCAGAGGATAAAAGGGGGAGTTTTTCATATGACTTTAAATTTAACAAACACTGTTTTTAATTTTTTAAAGAAAAACCCGACAAAAAAGTTTACAGCTCGAGAAATTGCTCAATGGATATTTGAAAATTACCCAGAAAAATGCCGTCAAAAACAAAAGAATTCAACGGCAATAATCACTCCCCTTAATAGTGATGCAGCTCTTATTCAGCAAATTGTTGCTGAAATAGGGGCAAAACGCCCTCAGTTACAAAAGCGTTATTCAGAAATTAAAACCACTGAAGGACGACCGCGACAATATTATTTTACTGAACAAACAGATAGTGCTGAAATTGATACAATAGAGGACAATGCAAAGAGTAGAACAGAAGATGGCTCTGTTAAAGAGCATGATCTTTATCCATTATTATCTAAATTTTTATGGTCAGAGCTTGCAGTTTATAGCAAGCGCATTAATGAGAAATGTTCTCGTAATAAACATGGTGCAGGCGGAAATAAATGGCTTTATCCAGATCTCGTAGG
Source organism: Bartonella sp. AA97HXZ (assembly GCF_042196985.1). Taxonomy (NCBI): domain Bacteria; kingdom Pseudomonadati; phylum Pseudomonadota; class Alphaproteobacteria; order Hyphomicrobiales; family Bartonellaceae; genus Bartonella; species Bartonella sp. AA97HXZ. The sequence continues at coordinate 53,779 of NZ_JBHIRC010000006.1, forward strand.
GATGCAAGATTTAAGCAAGGAATGGAATCGTGAAATCAAAGACTGTGTTTTGCAATATTTTGATAAAAAGACAAAGCTTTGGTCTTTTGAAGTAAAAATTCTCATCAATCGTTCAAATTTACGAAAAGCATTTTTTCAAACAGTTAGTAATTCTTCATGGGCTAATTTGAGTTATTTAGTTGCTAGTGAAATTGAAGGAGTTGATACATTAAAAGAGCTTCGGATGCTTTCAAGTTTGCATGGAATTGGATTTATAAGACTTAATAAGGAAAACTCTTCCGAGAGTGAAATCTTAATTCCTGCCAAAGAACGTAGTGATATTGATTGGGATACTGCTAATAGATTAGTGGAGGAAAACAAAGATTTTCTTGATTATATTAAGCTCATTCGTCAATTTTATCAAACTGGTGAGATGCGTCCACTAGATTGGGATCGTATGTATCTATGAGGAGTATTTTTAAAAAGACTCTATTATTTAAAAGCCTTTTTTCAGAGTGATGAAAAATTACTCTAATTATTTTGTTTGACTTATTATATTGATATTGTATCAATTAAAATTTTTCTCACGTACCTCATGAGTAGGGTTGAGTAGGGGAAGAGTAAAAATTCTGTTTTAGACCTGTTATATTTTGTGCATTGAGCGTGATTCCATTAGATACTAGACTTAATGATTATAATTTATTATAAATTTTTTATTATAGAGAGTGAAATTCGACTTTTTTGCTTTTTTACATCAAGCATGGAAAATATTACTTCCTCATATTGAAGTCTTCTTACGGAGAATTTACACTACTATTTCTTTAATTTCCATTGCTGTTCGTTTTGATGATTATTAAGCTTTTTGTTATCCGAACTAAACATTCAAAAAAACATTAATTTTATAAAATATTCACACAGTTTACTCAATTTCTTGAAATAGATTTAAAAAATAAATTTCTCTCACACCTTATGGTAAAGGGAGTGTGTACTGTCGCAGTCTGCCACAATACACTCTTTATTTTTCAATAATACCGCACGCTAAACGTGCACCACCTCCGCCAAGCGGTAATGGTTTATCTGATTGATTATCAGCCCCTAAATGAATGACTAAAGAGCGCCCTTTAATTTCAGAGATTTTTTTTAATCGTGGAGCAAGAACGCTCATTATGGCATATCCCTGCTTATCAACATAAAGTGCTGGTAAATCACCAAGATGACCATTGACATTATAAGGTCCTAAATGTTTTCCGGTATGTTCCGGATCATAATGTCCACCTGCGCTTCCACCAATTATACCATCTTTTGTATCACATGAAGGATTTACATGTACATGAAAACCATGTATCCCTTCTGATAAAGTAGATAAATTAGGGATGAAAATCAAACCGTGTATGTTTTCTTCAATTTTAATGCTACCAATAGCCTTTTTGGAATTGTTATCTTCTAATTTATAAATATTTACTTGTTTTGATAGTGCTAATGCAGAATTTTTATGAATTAAAAATGCCATAAAAAACAATAATGATAATAATATTTTTTTCATGAAATACCTTTATCTTATACTTTAATATATTATATCTATAAATAACAATCTATATTAATGATATATTATATAAATGTCTTAAATTTAAATTTAAGAAAAATAATTTACATAGAAATATTCTGTTATTAGAAAGAGCAAATAAATTAAAGTGTGTTTATATATATTTCTGAACATAACTTTTATTTCTTGATCTATAAAAAATACAGCTTTTATGGATGGATAATTATATCTCGCTTACATTTCTTCAAGAGATGCTTTTAAAAAAGCTACTTTTTGAGGTATAATAAGAAATTAAATAAGGAATTTTAGTAAGTTAGATGTTATTTCATTTATAATATGATAATCGTTTCATCAAAAAAAGAACATATAATTTGTTGATGATTTAATTTTTTTTCATAGAAAAAATGACGAGAAATTTCTATTCATTATGAAATTTATAAGAGAAAAAATTATTATGATTCATATAAATTTCCCAATAAAATACAGCATATACCGACACTCCCTCCCATTCCTGATCCTATCAGTGCTCCTATTATTATTCCGGCAGAAAGTGCTACTCCTATACCCATTGCGATAACTGGACCAAATCCTGGAAGAGCAATATAACCATAAGCTGCAAGAGTTGCCGCGATAGCTCCTGATATGCTACCATTTAAACCGCCAATGAAAGCAAATTCTTTAATAGAATGGTAGCACTTTTTTAATTTTTTTTTCTTACAGCTGTGAAAAGAAACGTTGCTGTAAGTTTTTAAATCAATCATATTCTTTTCTTTCATTTTGAATGCTAACTGTTCCTGAATAGTCAACGGATACGAAAAAAAGGGACTTTTTAAATTTTACTAAAGCACGCCAGATACCATTGTCATCTAAGCGCAATCGTTTAATATTCCCAAAACCATTTTGCATAAGACAATTTTTAACTTGTGAAGCAGTAAATGAGTTCTGACCTATTTTAGTGACCTTTTGAGTAGAGCTATAGGTAAAGGTTTGACAATAAGGAAGGTGAAAAACTTCACTTATTGAAGTCGTGACTATCAACGAGACACATGCAATCATTATAAAAAAAGTACTTAATTTCAAAAAATTATTTAGTGTCATCTTGTTACCATTTGTTGAAACAACACTTCATTAACCTCTGTGTTACTAACAGGTTCCAAAGATGATTTTATTTTTAATATTATACTTAACAATAAAAATTTTTAAAAATATATTGATTAAATAAAACTATTTTTTTATTATTTATTTTCTTATTAAAATTAATTTTATAAAATAACTTTTTCAAAACGGTATTATTTTTCATTTTATTTATATTTCTAAATTTAACAGCTATGATTTAGAAGATATCTTTATAATTTAATTTGTAGTATATAATTCAGTTTTCTCTTATTTCATATCAACATACTAAATATATATAATAATTTTTAATAAAAAATAATTTACAGTTATATTAATTACACATGTTATTATTATAAATAAATCAAATAAATATAATTAATTATTTTAATATAATTTGTTACTTCTTATAAAGAACAAAAATATTTTTTATATCAGTAATAGATATGATTGCAAAATGCAATTTATTATTTTACGTTATTATCCATTATTGCTTAGTAGAGCTGTTTTGATGATTTTGTTGGAAATATTTGCATAATTTCCTTAAATCCATAACCGGGATACATTCCTTCGCGCATAAATAAATTACGTAATGGTGGGAAACTATGCAACAAACCAAGCCCAATGCTTCGTATGATATGAACAGGCAACATATGAGAAAGTAGAGCAGAGTTCAGCGCATGAACAGCTCCACTTCGGATTAATATATCTGGTTTGCGGCATTTGTTATAATGTGCAACAATCATTTCAGAGTTAGAATTGGATATTTTATTGGGTAAAATATCAATTAAAGTTTGGACATCACGGAATCCTAAATTCAATCCCTGTGCCCCAATAGGGGGAAAAACATGAGCGGCTTCACCCACTAAAATTGTTCGATTAGCAGCAAAATGATGAGAAAGAAGTCCGAAAAGCGGCCATGCTTGAATTGATGTTTCTAAGCTTAGCTTTCCAAGCATTGATTGCATTTGGTTTTCGATCATTTTTGCAATTGTTTTTGGTTCTATATTTAATAATTCCTCAGCGCGGGAAGGATGAACAACCCATACAAGACTAGATCTTCGTCCTGGTAGTGGAATCTGTGTAAATGGACCGTGTTCTGTATGAAATTCAGTTGATGTATTTTGATGAGAAAACTCATGAGAAAAGTTGAGAACAAGTGCTTTTTGTGGATAATTCCACTGTTTGACACTTATCCCTGCTGCGGCACGTGTAAGAGAGTGACGTCCATCAGCTGCAACAACAAGTGGTGCTTGAATAATTCTATGATCAGCAAGAGTAATGCATACATGTTTTTTTGTGTGATGAACAGATTTGGCTGCAGAAACAAATCTTGTAATATTGGGTGTATGTGTAACAGCGTCGACTAAAGCACTGTTCAATTTTACATTAGGTATATTATAGCCAAAAGCTTTTTCGCCAATTTCAGTAGAAGAAAAATGCACCGTAGGAGCATGCACAATTCTAGAAGTTATATCTATAATTCTCATGGACGATAAAGCAGCTGCATGTTTTTGAAGATTATCCCAAATATTGAGTTTTTGAAGCGTGCGTATCGCGGGCATCATAAGAGCCGTTGTCCGTAACTCATCTGTATGAGCAGGGGGCCCAACAAGAAAAACAGAAAGCCCCTTCTGTGCAAGACTCAGCGCGGCTAACATTCCGACAGGACCTACACCAATAACAGCAATATCTTTATACTCTTCCTTTTCAAATATCACAACGATTTGAACCTTTATTCATTGAGAAAATATTTTAACATTTCCAAATGATCTCTCTCTTTTTATTATATGAAGCTCTTCTATTATTATAGTATGTAATAAATAATGCGATATAAAAAAGTAACCTTTTTATGATTTTTTTAAATGCTGAGTTATATCATCGTTAAAAAATGGCGTATTGATAGATGGTTGAAGACTTTAAAAACGAGGATAAGAAAACCTTGAAACGTAAATTAACAAAGAAAATCAAAACAAATGCTAAATTATTACGCCATAAAAAAGTAACAATGCCACAAGCAAAGGCCTTTTCCGTTCATTTACTAACAGCTTCGGGATCATTTTTAGCGTTTCTTTCTCTTATATCAGCCTCTCAAAAAGAATGGACAGCTATGTTCTGTTGGCTTGGGCTTGCTCTTCTCGTTGATGGTATAGATGGACCAATTGCACGCAAACTTGATGTTAAATACGTTCTTCCAACATGGTCTGGAGAGCTGTTAGATAATATTATTGATTACGTGACTTATGTCTTAATTCCTGCCTTTGCACTCTATCAAAGTGGTTTCATGGGGGTAGGGTTATCATTTTCATTGAGTGCAATTATTGTTATTTCATCTGCTATTTATTATGCAGATACTAGTATGAAAACTAAAGAAAACTTTTTTAAAGGATTTCCTGTTGTTTGGAATATGATGATTTTTACGCTTTTTGTCGTCAGACCAGGAGAGTGGATTACTTTTATTATTATTGTTCTATCGGCGATTATATCTTTTTTGCCAATTTATTTTATTCATCCAGTAAGAGTCCTTCGTTTACGTAGAATTAATTTTCCCATTTTTCTCTTATGGTGTTTTTTTGGTGTTTCTGCCTTCTTTTATCAACTAGAGGCTCCCTATTGGGTTAAAATAGGAATTTCGGTAACAGGAATTTATATATATTGTATTGGCGCAATCATGCAAATATTTCCTAAACTTGGGGCAAAAAGTATAAAAAAACAATGAAATAATTGTTTTAAGAAGGGTGTGAGATGCAAATTAATTTTGGAGCAGATGATGATATTTCTTTTACGAAAGAAGGGCGTGCTGGTATTATAAAGCTCACACGTCCTTCAGCATTAAACGCTCTTAATCAACGAATGGTTTCAGCTTTAAAAAAAGCTCTCAGAACATGGGAAACAGATGATAATGTTTCTTGTGTCTTAATTGAAGGGGAAGGGCGTGCTTTTTGTGCTGGTGGAGATGTTGTAGAAATCTATCATATGGGGAAAAGTGCTGCTGCTTGTCAATACTTTAGAAATGAATATAGTTTAAATGCTTATATCAAACATTTTTCAAAGCCCTATATTTCTTTCTTAAACGGTATTTGGATGGGAGGAGGGGTAGGTATTTCTCTCTATGGCTCGCATCGAATTGTTACAGAAAATACAGTTTTTGCTATGCCAGAAGGTGCGATTGGATTTTTCCCAGATGTAGGTGCAAGTTTTTTCTTACCATCTCTTCCCAATCATTTTGGTATCTATCTTGCATTAACTGGTGCACGTATAAAGTGGGGAGATTGCTTAAATTTAGGACTAGCAACACACGCCGTTGCTGAAACTGAATTCGATATGATTAGAAAAGCTGTTATTGAGCAAGGAGATCCTACTTTAGCTTTAAACGAGCGAGCAATTACAAAAGATTATGAAACAAGTCATGAAATACGTTGTATTATTAACACTTGTTTTAGTGCCCATACCTTAGAAGAATGTCTCGAGTTGCTACATAAAAAAAGCAATGAAGATGTTTTATTTGCTAAAGAATGTTATGATATTTTGCAGTCACGTTCTCCGACAAGTTTAAAAGTTATCTGGAAACAAATGAAACAAAGTTCATCTCAAACGTTGGAAGATTGTATGAAAATTGAAAACCGCATAGCGTATCATATGATTCATTCACATGATTTTTATGAAGGTATACGTGCTATGTTAATCGATAAGGATAAAAGACCTCAATGGCAACCAGATAAACTTTCAAATGTGACAGATGAAATGGTAGATTCTTACTTCCAACCTGTTGAACAAGAGTTATTATTGTGAAAAATAATTCTCACAAACAGATTTCAAAAATCAATTTAATCTATAACTGTTACTTACGGTTTTTGGCATTTATTTGCTTAGTTCTAGGTATTTGTTATTGGATACGCCTTGTTGGGGTTTTTCCAGGTATTCTATGGCGTTTTGATCTTATGCCTTGGCAGTGGCAATTTGCATCAGCTATATTGGCTATTCTCTATCCTATTGCCTTAGTTGGACTTTGGATGTATTCACTATGGGGTATCATTGTGTGGTGTATTGCAGCGTTGATTGAAGCAATAACAATATATTATTCCGATTTTATTTATCAGCCATTTGTACCATTATTTCATGGAATATTGTTTTTAGCTTTTATAGTACTACAAATTGTAATTATTTTTTTTAAAAGAGTAAAAAATAAAAAAACATTGTAATTGAAATTTTCGAGCCAGAATAACAGGCTCGATTTTCGATCTTAGTTAACTTAAGTAGCTCATTTTAAAGCTTCGTTCCTCAAAACGCTGATGCTAGCTATACTTTTCCATAAAGTTCCATAATATATATTATGCGATAATATGATGCAGAAGATAAATCCTTTATCCAAAAAGAAAACCCTCCTTTAAAACATCATCATATTTATATCATACAATTTACTTTTAAAATAAAATTTGGTCTTTAAAGTACATTCCTTAAAGACCAAAAATAGTGATAGTGATAATGAAATTACGTATAATAAAACTAAGAAAAATTATTGTGCTATTTGACAACGTTTCGTACGTGCAAGATCACTCAAAACAGCATTACGGTTATTTAAAGCTGAAATTTCATTACTTTCACTGAATTTAGGATCTATAAAAAACAAAGCAGGAAGAAATACAAGACTTGTTGCTGCTAAAGCCGCATTTTTATTTCTTGCTTTATAACGCTCTCTAATTGTAGCATCGATTTGGCGCTTATTAGCAAAAATTTCCCGTTGAATATCAGAACAACTCATTGTTCCATCATGTAATGTGGTAACTGGAATATTTTTTTCTAAACGCCCCCCACATGCTGTCAAAAAAAACGCTAAAACGACAATACATACACCCCATTTAAAATTTTCTTTATACATAAAAACCTCACTTTTAACACAAAATGTTTTTAATGAGATTTAAATAGAGCAAAAATAAGATTAAAATTTTAACAAATATACTATCAACAAAAATATATTTCGTTAATAAGTTCACGCATCTGTTTAAAAAGTAAGACCTTGATATGCAGGTTTTACATAGGATGGGACGTAATTTACGACCACATTGTAATTATGTGTGAGTAGAGCTTCAATGATGAGAACATCCAAATCCATTAATTTCGATTTGGTCTTTAAGGTATATTCCTTAAAGACCAAAAAATGAAATTACATATGATAAATAAGAAAAATTACTGTACTATTTTACAACGTTTCATACGTGCAAGATCACTCAAAACAGCATTACGATTATTTAAAGCCGAAATTTCATTGCTTTCACTGGATTTAGGATCCATAAAAAACAGAGCAGGTAAAAATACAACACCTGCCGCTGCTAAAGCTACATTTTTATTTCTTGCTGTAGAACGCTCTCTAATTGTATCATTAATCTGTCGTTTATTAGCAAAAAACTCCCGTTGAATATCGGTGCAACTCATTGATCCATCATGTAATGTTGTCGTTGCAATATTTTTTTCTAAACGCCCCCCACATGCTGTCAAGGAAACTGCTAAAACGACAATACATACACCCCGCTTAAAATTCTTATACATAAAAACCTCATTTTAAACATAAAAAAGTGATATTTATGTCAAAAATAAAACAAAATAAAGGATAATCTTCAAAAAACTTTATTTAACGTAAAATATTGTATGAATAAGCTTATGCAGTTGTTTCGAAAGTAAGACCTTGATATGCAGGTTTTACATAGGATGGAACGTAATTTATAACCTTATTGTAATCCAGCGATCTGTCCATATGTGTGAGTATTGCTTGTTTCGGCTTTAAATATTCTATCCACTGTAATGCTTGATCAACAGAAAAATGACTCGGATGGGATTTAAATTGAAGAGCTTCAATGATGAGAACATCCAAATCCATTAATTTGGATAAAGTTTTTTCAGGAAATTCACTAACATCCGTACAATAGGCAACATTCCCAATCCGAAAACCTAAGGAATGAATGTTTCCGTGGTGTTGTAAATGTGTATTGACGCTTATTTCTCCGCCCTGCCCCTGAATAATAAATTGGCTATCTTCATTGATAAGATGCTCTTTTAAAATGGGAGAATAAGATGAATCTTCTGGAGTTTGAAAACAATATCCGAAAGCACTTTTGAGATGCTCTAGTGTAAATCTGTCCGCATAGATATCTATTAAACATTTTTGTGCAAGTGCATAGCTGCGTAAATCATCAATACCGTGGATATGGTCTGCATGAGAATGCGTGTAAAGAGCAGCATCAAGATGGCTTACACGCGCATCGATCATTTGTGAGCGAAAATCTGGACCTGTATCAATAACGATCGTTGTTTTGTCTCCAGAAGGTTTAATACGTTCAACTAATAAAGAACTTCTGTAGCGTTTATTTTTAGGGTTATTCGGATCACATGTTCCCCAATCACCATTAGGTCTTGGCACTCCTGGAGAAGGACCACAACCTAATATTGTAAATCGGTATTGATCACACATATCTTTTGCCTTATTTCATTTTGCTAAATAAACGAAAAGCATTACGCGTTGTTATTTGAGCTATTTCTTCAATGCTTAAGCCAATTGTTTCAGCCAAAACAGCTGCTGTATAACATACAAAAGATGGTTCATTTGTTTTTCCCCGATGGGGACTAGGTGCTAAGAATGGAGCATCTGTTTCCACTAACAAATGCTCATGGGGCACAATTTTTGCTATTTCACGGATTTCAAGTGCGTTTTTAAAAGTAAGAATACCTGAAAAAGAAATATAACCACCAAGTTCAATTCCAGCACGAGCAAGTTGCATTCCAGACGAATAACAATGAAGGATAAAGGGAAAAGCTCCTTCTTTTATCTGTTCACGTAATATTTTCTCCATATCGATATCGGCATTGCGTGAATGTATAACAAGAGGAATCTGTGTTTCTCGAGAAGCAATGATATGTTCTTGAAAAACTTTCTTTTGCTCTTCTGGTGTAGAGTAATCATAATGATAATCAAGGCCCCCTTCCCCAAACGCAACAATTTTAGGGTGATTCGAGAGCTGTATAAGCTCTTCCGCTGTAATATTTTGTTCTTCATGCGCGTGATTGGGGTGTGTTCCAACGGAACAAAAGACTTGATCATAGCTTTGCGCAATGGCTAACAGTTTATCTAACTTATGAACATGGGTTGAAATTGTTATCATACGTTTAACGTCAGCATCTAAAGCCCGTTGGATAACATTATCCAAATCTTGTGAAAAGTCTTCAAAATCAAGATGACAATGTGTATCAATCAACATGATGAGTGTCTTCTTTCTTCAAGATATAACGAGGAAAAATTGGTTCTGGTGGTGGAAGATCAAGCCCTTCTTGAATTTTTGAATGACTTATATGATACAATAACCGATCATCTTCAGCAACTGCAAGGCTATCAAGAAGTTTCGTTGCTGATTGGGGTATGAAAGGCAAAAGCATAATTCCTATTCTCCGCAAGATTTCTACAGTTATATAAAGAACTGTAGAAAATCGTTCTCGATCGTTTTTACGTAAACTCCAAGGTTGTTCGTTGGCAAAATAGCGATTGGCATCTGCTACAATTGAAAAAATAGCTGAAAGTGCTAAATGCATACTATAAGAAGACATAGCTTGGTGTACAGTTTCAAGTACTTGAAGAGATTGTTCTAAAAGCTGTTTATCTTGAGCTAAAAATGAAGCTGGTTTCGGGACTTGTGCATTACAATTTTTGGCAATCATAGACAAACAGCGCTGTGCTAAATTACCAAGATCGTTAGCAAGATCAGCATTAATACGGTTCACAAGGCTTTCATGACTATAACTACCATCTTGTCCGAATGGCACTTCACGGAGAAGGAAATAACGGACCTGATCAAGACCATAATGATCAACCATTTCAAAAGGATCAACGACATTTCCAATAGATTTTGACATTTTTGCACCACGATTAAGTAAAAAACCATGTGCAAAAATATTTTTAGGCAATTCAATTCCAGCAGACATTAAAAATGCCGGCCAATAGACTGCATGAAAACGAATAATATCCTTACCAATAATATGCGTATTTGCAGGCCAAAAATCACGTTTTTTTGAATTTTCATTGAAAAAACCTATTGCTGATAGATAATTTGTAAGCGCATCAACCCAGACATACATCACGTGCTTTGGATTCTCAGGAACAGCAATTCCCCAGTTAAAACTTGCGCGTGAAATAGAGATATCTTTTAAACCTGATTTGATAAAACTTATAATTTCATTACGCCGCTCAAATGGAGCAATAAAATCAGGATGTTTTTCATAATATTCAAGAAGAGCCTTTTCATAATGAGAAAGTCTAAAAAAATAACTTTCTTCTTCATTCCATTCAACTGGAGAGCCTAATTCTTTCTCACGACGGATGTTGTCTGCTCCAATTTCCGTATCTTTTTCTTCATAATAGGCTTCTTGGCGAACCGAATACCACCCCGTATAACGACCGAGATAAATATCGCCATTTGCTTCCATCTTTTTCCAAATTTCTTGACAAGCTTGATAATGGCGTTCTTCTGTCGTACGGATAAAATCATCGTTAGAACAATTTAATACTGCAAGCATTTTTTGAAACACCGCACTATTACGATCTGCAAGTTGCTGAGGTGTCATGCCTAATGCAGCTGCGGTTTGTTGCATCTTGAGACCATGCTCATCTGTACCAGAAAGAAAAAATACATTTTTTCCGTTTAACCGTTGAAAGCGGGCTAAAACATCGCTTGCAATGGCACTATAAGCATGTCCAATATGTGGAGCACCATTAGGATAAAAAATGGGAGTTGTTATGTAATATGTGTCACGCATGTCATACTCGTTGTAAAACGCTATAAATAGAAGATATAATGACATAACGCTTGTTCATCGCATTGTCACGGAAAAACTAATTCTCATGAATGATCTTATGAACTTTAAAAAGTAAGTTAATAACAAACTGCTTTTTATCGAGATTAAACAGTTGTATTTCCTCTATTTCTTGATGAATCTCCTGCCATTTTTCCGCATATTTTTTTGAGAGAAATAAGTCTCCCTTTTCAACGAGCATGATAGCTTTTTTTTGAATTTTATTAAGAATTTCATCACAAAATTGTTGAAATTGGAATGTAGAAGAAGCAGATGAAAATGTTTGTGCAAGAGTATGTACAATTGTTGCGTTACAAACAGGTTTCTCTAGGAGAGCATCAATTGTTTTAATAATTTCAAGACCGCCATGGCAAATAAGTAAAGCGGCTTTTCGAGGGCTTCCTTTAGATTTTTTAATAATCATTTCAATTGTTTTTTCATCAGGTAAATCCTGATCGGCGAAAATATGTATAATAACTTTTTTCATTTCATCGTTATTCAACGGACGAAAAGAAATTTTTTGACACCGTGAATGGATTGTTGGAAGCAATTTTCCTGAAGAATGTGCGATAATAACAAATAACGTTTTTGTAGGTGGTTCTTCAAGTATTTTGAGAATTGCATTTGCTGCATTTCTATTCATATCATCTGCAGAATCAATAATAACAATACGCCATCCATTATCTTGCGATGTTCGACTTAAAAAATGCATAATATCACGGATATCATCAACGAGTATTCCTGTTTTAAACTTTTGCGTTTTCACATCAAATCGACGTGAAATATACAAAAGACCAGGGTGACTTCCTTGTGTAATTTGGCGCCATGGGGTAGAATAAGGATCGGGTTTGAAGAAAGAACTCTGTTGAAAACTTAAAATGTTCCAAGCAAGATGAAAGGCTAATGTAGCCTTTCCAATCCCGTATTCTCCTTCAAATAATAATGCATGATGCAAACGCTCTTCTTTAAGCATTTGTGTCAAAAAATGACGCACATCCTCATGACCAAAGATAACATTGTTCTGGGATGGTGATAAAATTGTATCAATATCATCATATTGGCGTAAGGTATTTAAATTACTCATGAAAGCTGATCCAACAATACCTGATGACAAATATTTTTTATTTGATGAGCAATAGCTTCCACTGAGCCAGTGGCATCAATGACTCGAAATCTATGGGGTTCTTGTTTGGCCAATTGAAGAAAAGCCTTACGTCTTTGTTCTTGAATTTCCAACTGATCTTTTTCAAAATAATCAATTTCTTCTGTTTTTTTTCTTCGTAAATTTGCACGCTTCATACCACACATTGCTGGCATATCTAATAAAAATGTTAAATGAGGCAAAATACCATTGAGCGCAATACACTCTAAAACAGAAAGAAGAGAAGAACTGACTCTATTATTGAGTCCTTGATAAACGCGTGTAGAATCAATAAAGCGGTCACATAAAACGATTTTACCTTTTTGCAAAGAAGGTGCAATAACTTCATGAAAATGGTCGACGCGTGCAGCTGTAAACAAAACAGCTTCAATCAACGGTCCATACTGTCGCGCCTGCCCCGACAACAAAATATGCCGGATTGCTTCTGCTCCTGGCGTTCCTCCTGGTTCTCGTGTTGTAACAACATCATAACCTTGGTGAGAGAGAGACTCAGCAAGTAAAGAAATCTGCACCGTTTTTCCTACCCCCTCCCCTCCTTCGAATGTAATAAAATAACCTGACACGTATGACCTTAACCTTATTAGCGCGTAACTACAAATATTTCCGTAACCATCCAATTGTTATTTCATAGAATGCATTTTTTACTTTTGTAAAGAAACTTCCTTCCTGAATATTCATTCCGGCAAAAACTGGTTTTTCCAGAAGAACCTTTTTATCTTCTAAAATTTGAATAACACCAACTGATTGCCCAGAAACGATGGGGGCTTTCAATGGACCATGATATTTAATTTTTGCTTTAACATTAACTTCTTTTTCATTGGAAAGCATAAAACTTATCGGTTTTTTGACAATAAGTGGGACAAAACTTTTCTTTCCACCATAAACAGAAGCAAGACCAACCGTTTCTTCTTTTGTGAAAATTGTTTTGAGATCAAATGCCGTCATCCCCCATTGAAGAATGCGTTCTATTTCTTTTGTATATTTTTTACCATCTTGCAAACCATTGATTGCTAAAAAAAGACGTCGATGATTTTTAGAAATGGTGGCAACCATTGAAAAACCTTCTTTTTCACTGTAGCCAAAACCAAATCCTTCTACACCAATTTCCTTAGAAATAAGAGGGTTTTTATTACGTTGAAAAATATTATTCCATGTAAAATGAGGCTCACAATAAAGTGCATAATAATCCGGATATTTCTGAACAATATGACGTGCTAATATAATCATATCACGCACAGTTACAAATTGTCCCTCTTCCGGTAGCCCTGTAGCATTAACAAAATGACTCTGAGATAATCCGATTATTTTTGCGCGCTGATTCATCAGTTTTACAAAATGATCTTCATGTCCTGATATTCCTTCAGCAAGAATAATAGCAGCATCATTTCCATTCACAATAATTAAACCACGTAAAAGATCAGAAACACTGATTTCTGTCTTTATCTTTGCAAACATAGTGGTTGTACCGGAAGGTGCTCCACCTTTGCGCCAAGCATTTTCACTGACCTTGAATTTCTGCGTACTTTTTAATAATCCTTTTTTTAATTGATGAAATACAACTTCTGCTGTCATCAATTTTACTAATGAAGCAGGAAAAAAAGGAATATCACTTTGTTTTTCATAAAGTATTGTCTCTGTATCATCATCGAGTAATAACAGTTGTGATGCGGGAGTTTGAAAATCTTGTGCTCTCCCCCACATATCAAATGCCAATACTCCCCATAATATCAATAAGATCCTTAATGCTGTATACATAGCTGCTCCTCCCATCCCAAAGATCAACATAAAGAATCTTATATAGGAAAAAACTTTTTGATTTCTGAAAATTGAGGAATTATTTACAACTCATAAAAAGATTTTATTTTCATTTAGCTTTAGAAAAAATAATATGACACGTTTTTTATCTTCCATGTAGGTTCAATTTAACATTTTAAATGTATGAGAGACAAAAGATTTTTTCCTATTTTTATTGATAGTATTTTGATTTGTTATGATAAATTATCATTTTAAAATTGAAGCTAACTCAAAATACTGTAAGATTCTCTCATCCCCTCTTCTCATATTGAATTCATTAAAAATCGCTTACTTACGGGTCATAAGTAGGGTTCGTATATGGATAAAAATTATTAAAAAAGAGAGTAAAAATACTTCTTATAAACCTCTCAAGTGTTAAGAATTATCGCACAAAACATTGGGGATTTGCAAAGTGTATGATGGTGTCGATTTATATCTTCATAAGAGTAAAGATGCTGATGTCTAAAGGCGTTAACAGTTATACCATTCACAGGCGCTGTCGCAAAATAGGCTTGTAGCGTGTTAAAGTATGTCTCTTTTAAATAAGTCCATGAATTGGCAATGTAAGTGTATTTTGTTTGAGACGCTCTGTTTTTCGTGAGGGAACTTACTCCATTAAAGAACATGATAAACAAAAGCATGAGATAATGCATAATCTTTTCATAAGATATTACCGTAGATACTTTAGAAAGATGCAAAGCCGAATCAAAATAAAATATTTTTTTACTTGTTAAGCTTTTTATTCCTCTCAAATCGATTGTACAAGTTGTTTTAGAGATTACACAAACAGACTGACACAATAATTTACCTTCGTCTAGCAAAAGCTATTACAGCAAGAAAAGTACGCGCTTTATTAAGCAAGCAATATCATAAAACGACGAATAGACCAGCAATGGAGTGAAAAGGCCGTACTGAATTTATAATAATAGAACCCAACCATGCTTTTTGAAAAGGACAAAGCGCTTTAAGATAAAAATCCTACACTAAATCCGTAATTTCTTACCTTTTTTACTAGAAAATTATATAGATAAAAAATCAATGCATTTTTTCTTAAAACAGTTGTAGCCAATTAACCTTTGTTTTTTTGTTTAGCTTATTTATAGAAGCAACTTGATCGAATGGTATCGGCTTATCAACCATGATAGGACCAATTTCTGGCAATTTAACTGCAACAGTTTTATTACGTTGTTCTTGTTCAACAGCAGCAGCTTTAGCTAAGTCTTTTTTGTTCCTTGTATTGCGCTGCTCTTTTAACAAAACAGTTTCTCTTTTTTTCGCAATATTTTCCGACGCTAATGAATATGGGGCAGCATTTCCAGGAGTATAAGAGGACATTAAATATGCACCATCATAATAGCCAACAGGTGCTTCAGCAATATATTCTACTTTAACATCTGCGACCCCCCTATCTACATACCCCAATATTGCCGCAGCTTGCTTTGATAAATCAATGATTCTGTCTTTCATAAAAGGTCCGCGATCATTCACTCTAACAACGATTGAAGATCCATTTTTCAAATTAGTAACACGAGCATAACTAGGTAAAGGCATTGTAGGATGAGCAGCAGTCAAAAGATTCATGTCATAAATTTCACCATTGGCAGTTAAACGTCCATGAAAATCTGAACCATACCATGATGCTTCGCCAACACGTTTATAAGTTGGATCACTTTGAGGATAATACCACTTTCCTTTTATTTGATAAGGTTTACCAACAATCGCTCGTCCACGCTTTTTTTCTTCCGATTGATTCTTCTTATTGGAGACTTGTTGAGGTAGTACAGAAGTGTTTACGTTAATTGGTTTATTATGATAGGAATCTTTTATTGAAAAATTCATAGTTTGGCTTGCGCAACAAGATACCAGTGACTGAGAAATGACGATCATAGAAAACAATTGAAGTGTTGGTTTAATCATAAAAGTAATTTTCTTTTTTCTATTTGAAGGCATCTATTCAGTCCACTTATTTCTGTTAAGTACTACTTGTAAAAACCACGTCACGCTTTTTGTACGCAACGGAAGAATTTACGTTTTTAAATGATTCCCCTCACGCATATACCACTCTTGAATTGGCCCCTTCTATCAAGAAATTAACGTATTGTTAACCTTTTTATGGTTTTCATACAAAATAAATGTACTATACTAGATGTTAAAAAGATTAAAATTTAAACAAATCAACATCTTATAGAAAATTCATTTCATAATATAAGTGTGAATAAGTGGTGATTTTAGCAACTGTTTTGCGAATCATGTAATGCAGTGGGTATTAAAAAACCACCTATGGATTGAGAAAATTAGAAACCGCATGTGCTGCCAACGCAGGTACAACCCTATCCGCAAGTTTGTTGAAAATGGAGACAGCATAGCACTGCTCTATTCTAAAACAGCTGATAGAAAATGACAGGCTATAGAATCAATAAAAACTTCAAAAAGAATCAAAACAAAAAAGATTCTTAAACTTTTTATAGCCTATTGATATTACTTAAATTTGGTGAGCGCGCAGGGATTCGAACCCTGGACCTACTGATTAAAAGTCAGTTGCTCTACCAGCTGAGCTACGCGCTCTCACACAAGCTATCTAGTTTGCACACTATCTAATTTGTAGAAAGTGAAGGGAACATACGGTTGACTTTCCATTAGGTCAACACCTTTTGAAAAAAAATATTATTATTTTCTTCAGTTATCAATAATTTTCCGTTTTCGCCCCTTTACTTCATCATTGTATAAGTACTCTTTAATCTTCTTTTTGAAGTTTCAATAAAGGAAAAATTTTACTGTAAAATATTGCATAGATTCGAAGCGTTAAAATTATGAGAAATACCCCTTTCCCCTCACATGGGTTGTTGAGCATAATGGGTAGAGAAGAAAAAATACCTTTTATTATAATATTATTTTTATATCTTTATATTTTAGTGTTCAATTCTCAAATATGAATACAGCTTTATAAGATAATATATTTATTTATAATAATTTATTATTTTTCACTTGAGTGAAAATTCTCAAATACTGTAAGTTTTTCTCATTTCAAATCTTTTTTATATTGAAACAATAAAAAGCATTTTCTTGATCGATATAAGCGAGAGAATAAAACTATAAAAAAGAAATGAAAATACCTTTTATGCCTCCTTTCAACAACCAAAAATTATCGCAACATTAGGGTTCATGAAAATAGTATATAGCGGTTGACACGTTAGACTTGAAAATGGAACAATGAGCAACAATGGCTTTGAGAGTATGATTTTTATTCATGTATAATGAATATATAACGAAAGCCAATTTATCCTATAGAATCAAGTAGATATGAAGCAAAAATTTAGTCTCATTGAAAATATCCCGAATGACTATAAATTATGCTCACTATTAGAGCTGTAGATAATTTTACTAAGAATAAAAAAGCAGAAATAATATGCAGTATGCAAAATTATTTTAAGTGTTTTGAATATATAGAATGCCTTCTAATTAACTTTTTTATATCAAAAATTACAAAATACGTAGATATATTTTTAGAAGAAAAGGATAATACTAGTCACAAAATTTAGTGTTGGATAATTCAGTCAGAACTATAAAGTATATTTATACATTATTTAATATTAATGTATATATGCAGTATATAAATAACAATTTAAATATATATATAAATAAACATATTTATTTATTAAACGATAAGATCAAAAACAAAGAAAATAATTTTGATTTGGCGATAAAAATTGTAAAAATGCTATATATACATGTATTTTTACTTTACTAAGTTTTATTATTTTGATTGGAATATTGAATGTTAACATGTAAACAATATGAGCTACTCTTGTTTATTCATAACCATATAAAAGAAACTGGTGTTCCTCCTTCTTTTGAAGAAATGAAAAATGCATTAGAACTTTCTTCAAAGTCTGGTATTCATAAGCTCATTATAGCCTTAGAACAACGAGGTTTTATACGTCGCTTGCCCAATCGTGCTCGTGCTGTGGAGGTGATTCGACTTCCTGAGAAAATAACATTTAACCTTTCTTTAGCACGTAAAATTTCTCCCAGTATGATAGAAAGAAAGAAAAGGGAAATATCAAAAAGCTTGAGTCCCTTTGATGAAGAAGAAAAAAAAAATATCACCATTCCTATTATGGGACGTATTTCTGCGAGCGTACCCGCCTCTGCTATACTGCAACAAATAAACAGCCTTTCTCTTCCACTCGATATGGTTAATACAGGTGAGCACTACGCATTAGAAGTTAAAGATGATTCTATGATGGAGGCTGGTATCCTTGATAAAGATACGATCATTGTGAAACGTCAAAATACAGCAATAACAGGTGAAATTATTGTTGCGTTTATTGATAAAAAAGAAGCCACATTAAAACGTTATCGACGCAAAGGAGCTTCTATTGCATTAGAAGCCGCAAATCCTCATTATGAAGTACGGACATACGAATCCGAGCGTATAGAAATACAAGGAAAACTTACCGGACTTATTCGCAAATATTAAAAAATAAACCTTATAGTACGCGATAGATATCGCAGTAAGAAGCTGTTGAGTATTTTTTTATTGTGCCACACACAATTGACTTCTTCTCCACAGCCAAAGATGCCCCCAATTCGGTTTATAAACAATCCAGATCCTTATCGAGCGGGTTTAATTTTCCCTTCCCTCCATGTTCTTCACTTAATGCAAGGCTTGACAAGTAAGTTTTAAAATATTCACCACGTACTTTGAAAAGAACTTAAATGCTTTGAAGGAAGCTGCCTTATATCATCATCCTCAATAACGGAATTTTACGATATAATAAGACAAAATTGTATGCATGCATAAAAACATATAAAATTTTGTAGAAAAAAATCAAATAACTTTGTAACAGATTGTATTGCATAGGTATAAAAATAAAGAACATTATTTTTAAATTAATAAAAGCGCAACTCAATCATTCATAGTAATTGTAGGATCATCATGGTAGCACCTCGTATTAGTTTTGTCTCCCTCGGATGCCCAAAAGCACTCGTAGATTCTGAGCGAATTATTACACGCCTTCGCTCTGAAGGGTATGAGATTTCACGTCAACATCAAGGAGCTGATGTCGTTATTGTGAATACCTGTGGTTTTCTTGACTCGGCAAGGAGAGAATCATTAGCCAATATTGATGAAGCTCTTAAAAAAAATGGAAAAGTTATTGTAACGGGGTGTCTTGGTGCTGATCCTGATGCTATTCGCCAAACATATCCTAATGTATTGGCTATTACAAAACCGCAAGCTTATGAAAGCGTTATAGAAGCTGTTCATACAGCAATTCCTCCTGTTCATGATCCTTTTCTTGATTTAGTTCCTCCCCAAGGTATTCGTTTAACACCTCGCCATTACGCCTACTTAAAGATTTCTGAAGGATGCTCTAATCGGTGTAGTTTTTGTATCATCCCTACTTTGCGTGGTGATCTCACTTCACGTCCCATCAGCGATGTTCTTCGTGAAGCTGAAAAACTCGTGCAAGCGGGTGTAAAAGAACTTTTGGTTATTTCACAGGATACGAGTGCTTATGGTGTTGATCTTAAATATCTCGAAAATTCTTGGAAAGATCGTACAATCAAAACTAAATTCTTTGATCTTTGTCGCGAACTAGGCGATATGGGTATTTGGGTACGTATGCATTACGTTTATCCTTATCCCCATGTTGATGAAGTTATCGAACTTATGGCTGCAAAAAAAATTCTTCCTTATCTGGATATACCTTTTCAGCATGCATCACCAACTGTTTTGCGTCACATGAAGCGTCCCGCACTTATGGAAAAAACAAACCGTAGAATTGAAAAATGGCGGAAAATATGTCCAGATCTTACTTTGCGATCAACATTTATCGTTGGTTTTCCTGGTGAAACGAATGAAGATTTTAATATACTTCTAGAATGGCTAGAAGAAGCAAAAATTGAACGCGCGGGGTGCTTTAAATATGAAGAAGTAAAAGGAGCTGCCGCAAATGAATTGGGATTAGAAAATATTCCTGAAGAGGTGAAAGAAAACCGCTGGCATCGTTTTATGGCAAAACAACAACAAATTTCTACACATCTTTTAAAGAAAAAAATTGGAAAAAGACTCCGAGTGCTTATCGATGAAAGTCAAGGAAAAGTTGCCAAAGGACGTAGTCAGTACGATGCTCCAGAAATAGATGGTGTTGTCCATATATCATCACGACGCCCACTGCGTGTTGGTGAATTTGTCACCGTTAAAATCGAACAATCGGATGCCTATGACCTTTATGGTATAGCAGTTTAAAAATTTAACTCCTTCCCTGTCCTCAATGATGAAGATTTCTATCAGCATTGGTTTATAAAAAAGCGACTTTTCATAACAAGAACCGATCATGTGACTTACTTCATGAGAATTTACGAGCAATCCTTATTCTGAATGTTTGCTATACACTCCCAAAATACCAAGCAGTTATATATTCTCTTAATTTAATGCCTTAAATGAGCTTTAAATGGCGGTGACGGCGGCGCAAAAGAATAAAATCCACAAGGCTCACCATTTTTAATTAACAAAAGAGCAAATCGACAACCTTACTATTTTCCCATTTTTCATATTACGACAGTCATTGGTTAGTGAAAGGAAACTTTTTTCAAGAGTGTTTTATGCACACAAGAATTTCCTTTGTGATATGCAAACGGATGTTTTTTATGGAAGCAATATAAGAGAATTTGAAACAAAACAATCTGACGATATTTAAATGAAAAAAAATAAATTATCATTATAAATAAGTCTCTTATCTTAAACTCTTTAAACTTATTTTAAAAATATCTAATTTTTATTAACACGTTTTAAAATCAAAGAATTTCTTATCAAGCAAATGACTTGGGCGTACATTTGTTAAAGCGCGAATCATCGTATCTTTACGTCCTGGCATTTGTCTTTCTATATTTTTCAGCATTTCTTTCATTGCATTACGTTGTAATCCATCTTGACTACCGCAAAGATTACAAGGAATAATTGGAAATTGCATTTCTTGAGAAAATTTTTCCATATCTTCCTCAGCAGCATAAACAAGAGGACGTAATACAAAAAGATCTCCTTCATCATTTTTAAGTTTTCCAGGCATGGCAGCTAATCGGCCACCGTGAAACAAATTCATAAAAAATGTTTCTAAAACATCATCACGATGATGACCTAAAACTAATGCAGAACATCCTTCTTCACGTGCAATACGATAGAGATTACCACGTCGCAATCGAGAACAAAGTGAACAATATGTATGCGACTCTGCCAATTTATCTGTAACAATGGAATAAGTATCCTGATATTCAATACGATATGGAATTTTATAAGAACTTAAAAAGTCTGGAAGAATATGCTTAGGAAATCCTGGTTGCCCTTGATCAAGATTACAGGCTAGAATTTCAACGGATAAAAGACCTCGCCACTTTAAGTCTAAAAGAAGCGCTAATAAACCATAAGAGTCTTTTCCACCCGATAAAGCAACAAGCCATTTTTTCCCTGTAGAGAGCATAGAAAAATCATCCAAAGCTTGTCGCATATGACGTAAAAGTCGTTTGCGCAATTTATTAAATTCTACGCTTGAAGGAGCAACACGAAACATTGGATGACAATTATCTGCTTCGCTTATTAAAGGATCATCTCTCCCTTTGTTTTCTTCTATTGCCTGATATTCAACTGAAACATCATTCATAATACCATATCCTGCACAATAAACGGCTCGTTTTGCAAAGATAAAAACAAATATTAAAGCAAGCTTACATTTATGTTTTTTGAATTTATAAATTAGATACACAAAAAAGAAATGGAACTATACAAATTTATGACTATAAAACATAGCAATAAACTTAATATAGAACCATTTACAAAAAGAACTTATTAACTTCAAATATTGTAAGAATAACACAATATTTTGAAGTTATCATAATAGAAGAGAGAAACAATTTCTCTTACAGAAAAATTATCGAGAATAAAATTCAACAACCAGATTAGGTTCCATTTGCACAGCATAAGGAACATCTGCAAAAGCAGGAATACGTGTAAAGGTTGCTTTCATCTGTTTATGATCTGCTTCAATATAATCAGGGACATCACGTTCTGCCAATTGCACTGATTCTAACACTAAAACAAGTTGTTTCGATTTTTCCCGAACCTCAATAACATCACCGGGTTTACAACGATAAGATTGAATGTTTGTGCGCCGCCCATTGACATTAACATGACCGTGATTGATAAATTGGCGAGAAGCAAAAATCGTAGGTACGAATTTTGCACGATAAACAACAGCATCCAAACGTGATTCTAACAGACCGATAAGATTTTCGCCAGTATCGCCCCGTCGACGAGCTGCCTCTTCATAGGTTTTATGAAATTGTTTTTCTGAAATATCTCCATAAAACCCTTTCAATTTCTGTTTAGCGCGCAACTGAACCCCATAGTCAGAAAGTTTTCCTTTACGACGCTGTCCATGCTGACCTGGACCATAATCACGACGATTGACAGGAGATTTTGGACGCCCCCAAATATTTTCTCCCATACGACGGTCAATTTTATACTTTGTTGTTTCGCGTTTACTCATCGCATTTCCTTATAAAATAAAACACGAGATCTTAAGACCCCAAGGAAACGCGCCCTCCTCTGCCTTTAAATACTAAAGACTGACAGAATACCTTAACATATCAATATGCAAAGTTATCCACGGGACACGTCAATTAATGCTATTTTCTTGAAAAAATAGCTAGATCATCATTATTGGTCTCGTAACCCAAAGTCAACTCCTTTCATGAGTTTTAAGCCAAATCCTTTAAACAAATTCTCCGTTAAAGAAGTGATATTTTTTGATGTCAACAACGCAAAATCTTGATATTTCTTTATATATTGATGGTGTATCTTTCCCGACAATGGTAATAAAGATCTGATATGTTTGGCGATCGCTTTCGCCGGATCAATCCACTCAACGGACCATAAAGCATGTTCACGAAAGAAATTAATCAAAAAAGGATAATGTGTGCAGGCTAAAACAATAACATCCGTATATTGTCCATTTTTTTCCACAAAACATGGCAGGATTTCTTTTCTTAACTCTTCTGAATCGATAGATTTTCCACGTAAATAATCTTCAGCAAGTCCAGCCAGCTTTTTACTTCCCACAAGCTGAACATGACACTGTCCAGCAAAAGAGTTAATTAATTCATTTGTATAAGCACGTTTAACTGTTCCAGGAGTCGCTAATACGGAAATAAAACCAGATTTTGTTTGTTCAGCAGCTGATTTAATTGCAGGAACCGTTCCTACAAAAGGGACATGAGGAAAATTCTGTCGTAAATCTGCTATCATCAGTGTAGAAACAGTGTTGCAAGCAATCACACATAAAGCTGGATTGTAACGTGTTAAAAGATTTGTAAAAATCTTCAAAATATGCTCTTTCAAAATATTTTCTTTCCAATTTCCATAAGGAAATCCTGCATCATCAGCAACATAGATAAATTGCATATCGGGGATAAGAATACGCGCTTCCCTGAACACTGTTAAACCACCAATACCGCTATCAAAAAAAAGAACAGGTCGTTCATCCATTAGTTTTCACACTTATTTTTAATTTTTTTACGATCACGCTCTTCCGGTGCTCTACTCCCCCGTGGATATTGTGGCGAAAAATGATCCAAAGAAGATATAATGCCTCGCAATAAACGAACCTCAGGTTCACTAAAGTTAGCGCGCGTAAAAACAGAGCGCAAATTTGCAAGCATTACTTCTTTACGTTCTGGTGGTCTAAAATACCCACGGATATTCAAAGCCTCTTCTAACTGAGATAAAAAACCATGGAATATTGTTTTATTTGCAGGTTCCATCTCTGCTGCACGAAATGCCGTATCGCTGACATTCTCTAAACCAGCTTTCATCCATTCGTAAGACATTAAAAGAACCGCTTGCGCAATATTAAGTGACGCAAAAGCAGGATTAACTGGAAAAGTAATAATTTCATCAACAAGGCTGATTTCATCATTTTCTAGTCCCCATCTCTCTCTTCCAAAGACAATCCCAGTCTTATGTCCGATACTTTCACGCTGACGTAATACGCTTGCTGCTTCGACAGCACTTTTTACAGTTTTAAATCCACATCTTTCACGTGCTGTTGTGGCAAAAACATAGTGTAAATCTGCAATTGAATCACGCAATGTGTTAAAAATCACAGCATTGTTAATGACATGATCAGCTTTACTTGCAGCAGCTCTAGCTTTTTCATTTGGAAACATTTCTCGAGGATTGACTAATCGAAGCTTAGAAAGTCCAAAATTTGCCATTGCCCTTGCGACCATACCAATGTTTTCAGGAAGCTGCGGTTCAACTAAAATAATAATGGGACCATTTGTTAAATTTTCACGATTCCTATTCGTTCCTGCCATCAATTTTACCTAGTTTCACTTAAACTATCTCCCTCTCCACTATTTTTACGAAACCTTTTTCACAATACTCTAATGCTGTTTAATAATAAATTATAGATAATCTATCTTTTCATTCAAAGATAATAGTTTCTAAACCTAATAATAAATTTTAAAAGCCATTAAAGTGAACGATGGAATTTATAACAATTTATATAAGATATCGTAGCGTTTTTTACATCAATTTTATCTTTTTTAATAGGGAACAGCCCCTATAAATCATAATCTCAGTTGAATTATGAAATCATAAATCCTAAAAAAGGGATATGCACTTTATTCCCAAACTTTTTCCTGCAAAGCTTATCCGTCGTTATAAACGTTTCCTTGCGGATGTTCAACAAGATGATCAGCATGTCCTCACCGTGTCTGTACCTAATACAGGATCAATGCTTGGATTAACAGCTTTCAATACCAATATTTGGCTTTCTTATCATAACAACATCAAACGAAAATATGCCTATCAATTAGAAATTATTGAAGCCGATAATACTTTGGTTGGCATTAATACGTCTTTACCCAATAAACTTGCGTTAGAAGCAATTCAAAACGGATTACTACCAGAATTAAATGGATATAAAACAATTTTAAAAGAACAACGCTATGGGACACAATCACGAATTGACTTTCTTTTACGTGATGACATTCTTCCTGATTGTTACCTAGAAGTCAAAAATGTTCATTTTATTCGTCAGAAAGGATTAGCAGAATTTCCTGATAGCGAAACAAAACGTGGTGCACGTCACCTTGATGAGCTCATAGGAGTTGTACAACAAGGAAAACGAGCTGCTATGCTTTATATTATTCAACGAGAAGATTGCTCAGCTTTTACAATTTGTCATGATCTTGATCCACTCTATGGACGTAAGTTTGATTTAGCATTAAAATCAGGAGTAGAATGTTATGCTGTAAAGTGTCATGTAAGTGTAGAAGGCATTTTTCCGATTCAGAGAGTAAAAATAGAAAATAGAAGAAACAATGATTGAGTATATCGAATATAATAAAATCCCTTTAAAATTTAATGGAAAAATCCGCATTTTCGATGATTATGCTTTTGCTAAAATGCGTGAAGTTGGTCGTATTGCTGCAGAATGCCTTGATGCGCTTACAGATATTATTAAGCCGGGTGTTACTACGCAAGAAATAGATGATTTTGTATTTATTTTTGGAGCTAAGCGAGGAGCACTTCCTGCTGATCTAAATTATCATGGATACAGCCATTCATGCTGTACATCTATCAATCACGTTGTCTGCCATGGCATTCCCAATAAAAGACCTTTGCAAGAAGGTGATATTGTAAATGTTGATGTAACCTTTATCCTTGATGGTTGGCATGGGGATTCAAGCCGAATGTATCCTGTTGGAAAAATTAGGCGTGCAGCAGAACGCTTGCTAAAAATAACCTATGAAAGTCTTATGCAAGGAATCGCTGTCGTTAAGCCTGGAGCAACGACAGGTGATATTGGGGCAGCCATTCAACAGTATGCAGAATCTGAACGCTGTTCAATTGTGAGAGATTTTTGCGGACATGGTATCGGCCAACTTTTTCATGATGCTCCCAATATCCTCCATTATGGAAATCCTGGAGAAGGAATTGAATTAAAACAAGGTATGATGTTTACAATTGAGCCTATGATTAACCTTGGTAAACCACAAGTTAAGATTTTATCTGACGGTTGGACTGCTGTTACCCGTGACCGCTCTCTGACAGCACAATATGAACATACAATTGGTGTTACAAATGAAGGGTATGAAATATTTACACAATCTCCTAAAAATATTTTTTATATTCCAAATTCCCATACCTAACGCAATGTAGAGATGTTATGGCTAAAAAATTAAATCAAAAGGAAGGTACTCAAAGTAATCACTTTGCATTAACATCGAGTTTTCCACTCACCCCAGTATCAGAAAGAAAAAGTGAAGAGCCTCAGAAAAACGCACAGCTTCATAAACATTATCAAGGCCATCGTGAACGTCTTCGGAAGCGCTATTTAAAGTCAAAAGGAAATGCAATTGAAGATTATGAATATCTTGAATTATTGCTTTTTCGCACAATACCCCGTGCAAACACAAAACCCATAGCTAAAAATTTGATAGCACGTTTTGGTTCATTAGCTGATGTGTTGGGAGCGGATATTCACCGACTTCAAGAAATTCCAGGATGTGGTCCCGCCACTGCAGTTGATTTAAAAATTATTTCAGATGTTGCTGGACGTCTTGCTCGTGCGCAATTGTTTAAGCGCGATATTTTTTCATCATGGGATAAAGTGTTAGCTTATTGTAAAGCTGTTATGGCTCACGAAACACGTGAACAATTTCGTATTTTGTTTCTTGATAAGAAAAACGGCTTACTTGCTGATGAGGTGCAACAAACTGGAACCATTGATCATACCCCTGTTTATCCTCGTGAAGTTATTTCTCGAGCTTTAGAGTTATCCGCATCAGGACTTATCTTAGTCCACAATCACCCTTCTGGCGATTCCACACCCTCTAATGCAG
Organism: Bartonella sp. AA97HXZ; assembly: GCF_042196985.1. NCBI lineage: Bacteria > Pseudomonadati > Pseudomonadota > Alphaproteobacteria > Hyphomicrobiales > Bartonellaceae > Bartonella > Bartonella sp. AA97HXZ. The sequence continues at coordinate 81,114 of NZ_JBHIRC010000006.1, forward strand.
ATATAACAATGACATATAGATTAAAAGATGCAGCAAATGCATTAGGCATTATTATCCATGACCATCTTATTATTGCACGAAATAACCATACGAGTTTTAAAGCGTTAAAACTTATATAAATCTTATGGGATAAAAAAGACTTCATTCAACTATGAATAACGAATCAATTTTCTAAATCAATATCTAATATAGCCATTGAGAAATTATAGGAGAGCTCATCTTCATCTTCATCTCGATAGATAATGCCTAAAAACTCATCTCCCATATAAACCTCACAAGAATCACTCTTTTTAGGCCGTGCTCTGACTTGCAATGCTGAGTTTTGGAATATATTTTTAAAATAATTATCAAGTTTTTTTATTTCATCAGCATTCACTATGCTCTCCTGTTTTTTTGAAACGATTAAAATAATTGCGTGTCGTGCAAATAAGACACTCTTATGATTCTGTAAAGTCAGTAAAAAAGCATAATCTGAATATTTACTTAATATTACATATATTCACAACGTTCTTTATACATTCATAAAGAACGTTTACAAAAGGAGTCTATCATTATTAAATATACCCGTATAGATTAAAAAATGGCAAAAAAACTGTATATTTTTAATAATTTTACTTTATCTCCAATTTTAGCCTCTGTATTTAAAATGCATATTCGTAAGAATAAATTGATCAATAATTTATAATTTTGTTTATTTTATAAAAAATATAAATAAAAATATTTTTTTATTTAAAACTACATTTTTTAGCAAAAAATATTTATTACATCATTCGAAAATAATTCTTTTTAATAACCTTTAAAGTATAATTATCTAATCTTAGAAGAATTACGTCTCTGGAAAATATACAAAATAAGCTAATAAGAGTTTATTTTTCTTTTCATTTTTTATAAAAACTTACGTCACAACAAAAAGATTTTTTAATAAGCTTTTTTCAATTTATACGAAATAAAAATATTGGGTATTTCTGTAAATTCTAAAAGCTATGAAGAGTTCTTATTTTATAGGATAACGAGAAAGAAAATCGATAACGCCTTTTTTATAAACTTTATCGCCTACAGCAAGCATATGATCTCGATCAGGAATTGATAAAGCTTCACCACAAGGCAACAAGGCTGCCAATGGCTCTGCATCACCGCCAATTTCATCTAATGAACCAACGGCAACAAGTGCTGGTTGTTTGATTTTGTAAACTTCAGACGCCGTTAACTCCTGTTTTGATGTAATGATACAAGCAGCAAGAGCACGCCTATCGCTTTTCGTTTGATCTGCAAATTTACGGAACATTAAACCGCGCGTATTGGTAATAGTGGAAATATCTTCTGCTAAAAGGGCCTCAGCAACAGGCTCCCAATTTCCTGCTCCCGTCACCATACCAATACCTAAACCACCAAAAATAACACTGTGTACATATGTTGGATGCAAAAGAGCCATGAAAGCACTAATACGAGCCCCCATAGAATATCCCATAACATGGGCTTTAGATAACTCTAAATGCTGCAGTAACTTTACTGCGTCGCCAGCCATAGCTTGAGGTGTATAAAAGATAGGATCATAACTTTTAACTGAATCTCCGTGACCGCGATTATCAAGAGCAATAACACGATATCCTGCTTCAGTGAGAATACGAAACCAACCCGTTGCATACCAATTCACCCGTGCAGAAGATCCAAAACCATGGATCAACAAAATAGGCGCGCCCTGCCCTTCTTCTCGATAAGCAAATCGCAAACCATTATATTCAAAAAAACGAATATCTTCAGCGGTCATTTTTTATTGCACTTTCCACAAAGTACAGGATGAATAACACGTTGTCCTTTTTGTATCTTTTTTTTAGAAACTTCACCAGCGTTAATTTCAAGTGCAAAAGCTGCAGGAACTTCTGATGAAATGGTATTTGTTGAAAGTGGAGAAGTATTTTCAATAATCGATACAATAATTCCCTCAGAGTTTAAGAAAATCATATCTAAAGGTAAAGGCGTATTTGCCATCCACATAAAAATTTTCTGCTCATCTCCCGATCGAGAACTTTTTAGCTGCTTAAAGAGCATTGCACGATCGCGTGGAAAATCAGTTCGATACATTAAACCAGCTGCTGCTTGAGATGGCGTAAAAGCAATCTCTACCTTATAAAAAACCGGACCTTGCTTTGTATGTATTTCTAAAGGAACCGGATGCACAGGAATCTCTATGGGCTCCTTTGCTACAACAACACGCATATCTAACATAAAAAGCATCACCAATAAAACAATATGCCCCTTTTTAAAAGGCTTTAACATTCTTGTCTCCACCACAGAAAAATTTTAAATTTTGTTTCTAAAATAAAAAGTACCAGAGTTTAAAAGTCAAAAAACAAGAGGATTGCTTCCTTGTTATTTTCTAGTTTTTTTCAACGTAATATGCGAAATTTTCTTCATTTGGTTTATGGATTAACGAGAGCCATATTTTCTTTAAAAATCTACCTCTATAGCAATTTACGGAATAACCATCTTTAAAAATATAGAAAACACACTGATTTCACTCGTGAAATTCAATGCGTAGCTAAAGGAATGCCTATGTCCGGATAAATCTCTGCTGTCATTAAACCTTTTTCTCCTTTACCAAAACGTACAAGAACAACTTGGCCGGAACGAAGCTCTGCTAAACCAAAACGGCGCAATGTTTCCATATGAATAAAAATATCTTCTGTTCCTTGCCCTCGGCTAAGAAAACCGTATCCTTTGTCACGATTAAACCATTTAACAATTGCTCGTTCTAGTCCACTTTCTGGAGTAACAACAACATGGGTACGGGCAGGAACTTCTGATGGATGAATTGCTGAAGAACAATCTATGGATTTCACCTGAACGCACTTTAACCCTCGTTCAGTTTTTTCCACAGCACAAATGACTTTAGCTCCCTCTAAAGCTGTTTGAAAACCATCCCTTCGCATTACCGTAACATGCAATAATATATCTGGAAAATGAGGTAAATCAGGTACAATAAATCCATACCCCTTACTACCATCAAACCACTTAATGACACCACTGATTTCGATAATCTCCCCACAAGCACCTATACTATCCTCAGATGGGGAACAATCCTTTAATGCATCCTTACTCGTCATAATAACGTGATCCTGTAGCTTATAAATTGTACGATATTGATTCTCTAGGTTTAAGTAAACATTGCTCTTGTATCAACACGCAAGCCCCAAGATAAGATTTCCCCACATTGTCGTATCTTCTATGTTAATGTCAGAGAATATCAACATGAATATTTATAAAACTATTTGATTGTACACTTTACATACCTTACAAGGAGTGCCCTACAAAAGAGGTCATATACAAAGTTTTTTTACATAATGATATTTTGATTAATGTGTAACTTGCATGATGAAGAAGTTCAATATAAGGTGAAAAAACGACAATTCAATTAAGGAAAATGCGCAATGCAATTGAAGAAAATCCTTACGATAATCACAGCATTTATGGCATTTACAGCAAATGTTTATGCGAGTGAACCTATTAAGATTGGTGTTTATCTTCCATTAAGTGGTCAAAATGCATTTGGAGGGCAGCTTGAAATTAGAGGTATAGAATTAGCCCATAAAAAAGTTCCAGAAATTTTAGGACGTAAAGTGGAACTTGTTATTATTGATAATAAATCTGATAAAGTAGAAGCGGCTAATGCTGTTATGCGTTTAACAGCAAGTGAAAAAGTGAGTGGAATCATTGGTAGCTATGGTTCTTCACTTTCGTTAGCAGGTGGTGAAATATCTGAAAAGGCAAAGACTCCAACCATTGCAACGTCCTCAACAAGTCCCCTTGTTACACAGGGTAAAAAATATTACTTTCGTGCTTGCTTTATTGATTCCTATCAAGGAGTAGGAATCGCAACTTATGTAAGCCAAACTTTACACGCAAAAAAAGCTGCTATCCTTAAAGATATTTCAAGCGATTATGCCATTGGTCTTGCAAGTTATTTTACGCGTGCTTTCAAAAAATTAGGTGGTGAAGTTATCTCAAATTTAAATTATAATTCTGGAGATCAGGACTTTTCAGCTGTTCTCACGCAAATTATCGCCCAGAAACCTGATATCTTATTCATTCCATCTTACTTTTCTGAAGGTGCTATCATCATGAAACAAGCACGAGAATTAGGGGCGAAGTTTCAAATTATGGGTGGAGATGCTATGGATAATCCAGAAACCATTACGATTGCAGGAAAAGCTGCAGAAGGTTTCTTACATACGACACTTCCCTATAGTGAGGATATGCCAAATATGTCAGTAGCTGCGCAAGAATTCACAAAAGAATGGAAAAAAGCTTACCCAGACAAAGAGCCAAATATCAATTCTGTTTTGGGATACACGAGTTATATGATGTTCATGAAGGCTATTGAAAATGCTGGTAGCACTGATCGTGAAAAAATTACTATCGCACTTAGCCAATTAAAAGATTTTCCTACCCCCTTTGGGGATATGTCAATGGATGAAAATCATAATCCTAAAATTCCTATTGGTATCATTAAAATACAGGATGGAAAACGTGTTTATTTAGAAGAAGTTAAACCTGCTTTTTAATTAAAAAGTTTTACTTACTAAAATGCAAGAATTGGTTGAGGATTTTTTTCTCAACCAAAAACTTAGAAATTTCTTATTGTCCTATGTAAATTAACAAATGTGGAAGGATGAGAGATGAGCACTGAAATGTTCATCCAGTACTTTTTTAATGCACTGGCATTGGGATCTCTTTATGGGCTTATTGCTATTGGCTACACCATGGTCTACGGTATACTGAGACTCATTAATTTTGCTCACGGTGATATCTTTATGCTGGGAGCATACTTTGTTTTCTTTTCCACAATTGGCTTTATGCCTGCGTGGGCAGCTTTTCTTCTTTTGTTCCTTGCTGCTCTTGTTTATTATTCGGTCTTTATAGGCTTTAAAAGGCGTCCTCCAATTTATTGGATTGCTGCTTTTTTAATTCTTGCGCTAGGATTTGTTTATTATTTTAAAATTTCCCCGCAAGACTTTACACCGATTTGGGTTTTAGCTCTTTGTTTTTCCATTTTTATTACAAGTGCTGTGGGTGTTGCTGTTGATCAATTTGCTTATAAACCTCTACGCCATGCTCCGCGTATTTCGGCACTTATCGGTGCAATTGGTGTTTCTTTTTTTATTGAAAATCTTGCTACTGTACTCTTTAGTGGTGTTCCGAAAGGTGTACAACAGCCAGACTTTCTTGTAACACCATTTTTATGGCATCTAGGATCAGGAGCAGATGGTATCATCAGAATTGCTCCCATGTCTCTGATCGTTCCCTTTGTGTCATTAATTCTTATTTTATTACTGTTATGGATTATCCATAAAACAAAACCGGGTCTTGCTATGCGCGCAATCTCCCATGATATTGAAACAACACGTTTGATGGGTGTGTCTGTCAATAAAGTTATTGCGCTTACATTTGGAATAGGCTCAGCTCTTGCCGCCATAGCTGGCATTATGTGGTCTTTACGTTATCCTCAAATTCAGCCTTATATGGGTGTTCTTCCTGGTCTTAAAGCATTTATCGCTGCTGTTATCGGAGGTATTGGTTCGATACCAGGTGCAATGTTGGGAGGATTATTATTAGGGTTTATTGAAATTATGATTATCGCATTTTTCCCCGCGCTATCTGGGTATCGAGATGCCTTCGCTTTCATTTTATTGATTCTGATTCTATTGATATTACCCACAGGATTAATGGGTAAAAGAAATCAGGAGAAAATCTAATGGCAAAGTCAGCGACAACTGTTTTATCGTGTATAAGTGTTTTAGTTCTCATAGGTTTTTTATTTTATGCTGATAGCCATTTTAATGACTATACGCTTCGTATCATCAATCTGATTGCTATTAATGCGATATTGGCAATTTCGCTTAATTTGATTTATGGTTTCACAGGTATGTTTTCTCTTGGACATGCTGGATTTATGGCTATTGGTGCTTATGTTTGCGCAATTTTACTTCTTTCCCCTGAACAAAAAGAAATGATGTGGATTCTTGAGCCTATTGCTGAACCATTATATCATTTACAGTTACCTTTTTTTATCGCTGTTGTTATAAGTGGTTTGTGTGCTGCTGTTGTAGGTTTATTAATTGCTTTACCAATATTGCGTCTTGGTGGCGATTATCTTGGAATTGCAACATTAGGTTTTGCGGAAATTATTCGCATTGTCATTACGAACGCAACATCGCTCACAAATGGCTCTTTGGGAATCAAAGGAATACCTCAAAATGCAACATTATGGTGGAACTATGGTTGGCTAGCATTTACAGTTCTCTTTATTGTCCTCTTACTGCAAAGTAATACTGGTAACGTATTACGTGCTATTCGTGATGATGAAATAGCTGCGAAAACTATGGGAATAAATGCTTTTTTCTACCGTAGTTTTTCCTTTACTGTTGGAGCATTTTTTGCAGGTATAGGTGGCGCATTAATGGCGGCTCTTATTTCAACCATTGATCCCAAAATGTTTAATTTTCTTCTGACTTTTAATATTTTAATGATTGTTGTTGCTGGTGGTCTCGGTTCAATTACAGGGAGTATTATTGGCAGCATTATTATTACAGTCATGCTTGAATGGCTTCGTATTATTGAAAGTCCATTTGACTTAGGTTTTATACATATTCCAGAAACCCCAGGGCTTCGTATGGTTGTTTTTTCTCTTTTATTGCTGGTAATTATCTTGTTTTGGAGAAAAGGGTTAATGGGACAACGAGAATTTTCATGGAATGGAATTTATAGCTTTTTGACACGCAAAAAGCTTTCTAATACTGAGAGAAAGCTATGAACGACAATATCCTTTCACTCAATAATATTGTAATGCGTTTTGGCGGATTAGTTGCTGTAAATAATGTTAATATGGCAATTAAACGAGGAAGTATTACTGGATTAATTGGTCCCAATGGTGCTGGAAAAACAACAGTTTTCAATATGATTTCTGGATTTTATGCTCCTACAAGCGGCACCATTCTTTTTGATGAGAAAAAAATTTCTGGAGCGTCTCCTTATATTATCTGTAGAAGCCATATTGCCAGAACATTTCAAAATATTCGTCTTTTCTCAGGGTTAACGGTTTTGCAGAATGTTATGGTAGGAGCGCATGTTCGACAAAAATATCCTTGGTTTTCGTCAGCTCTCTTTTTTTCAAAAGCAATAAAAGAAAAGAAGGAAGTTTATAAAAATTCCTTGGAGCTCCTTGAACAGCTACAACTTGATCATCTTGCCAATCAATCGGCAACAGCTTTACCTTATGGTGTGCAACGACGTCTAGAAATTGCGCGTGCGTTAGCCACAAAGCCCAAATTGCTTCTTCTTGATGAACCTGTTGCTGGCATGAATCCACAAGAAAGTGAAGATCTTAGAAAATTCATAGCAAAAGTGCAAAAAGACTTTGATCTTACAATTCTTCTTATTGAGCACGATATGAAAGTGGTTATGGGGCTTTGCCAACATATTTTGGTTATGGAATATGGCTGTTGCATTGCCAGTGGTACACCAGATGAAATTCGTAATAACCCTAAAGTTATTGAAGCTTATCTTGGCGGAGATGTTTATGGATATTCTTAAAATAAAAAATCTTTATGTTCATTATGGCGCCATTAAAGCTGTCCAAAATCTTTCTATGTCCATAAAGCGGGGCAGTATTGTCACTTTAATTGGAGCCAATGGTGCAGGAAAAAGCAGTATTGTACGTTCTATTACAGGGCTTAATCGCTCTGTTTATGGAGAAATTACCTATAATGGCAAATCTATTATAAAAAAATCACCAGAAGAGATTTTGCGATTAGGGATTGCTCTAAGCCCTGAAGGACGACGTATCATGCCCCATCTCACTGTTTTAGAGAATCTTCATCTAGGCGCTTATATTCGTCACGATAAGCAGGGAATTTCCCGTGATATTGAATGGATATTTGACCTTTTTCCGCGCCTACGTGAAAGAGCAAAACAGTTGGGAGGAACAATGTCAGGTGGTGAACAACAGATGGTTGCTGTGGGCCGTGCACTCATGAGCAATCCTGATATGGTCATATTAGATGAACCCTCGTTGGGGTTAGCACCACTTCTCGTTCGAGAAATTTTTTCGATTATTCGAAAAATTAATGATATGGGAAAAACTGTTCTTCTTATTGAACAAAATGCATTTGCTGCACTTTCCATAGCTGACTATGCTTATATTTTAGAGGTAGGACATATTTTATTTCACGGTGAAGGAAAAACTATGCTCTCTGATTCGCGTGTTAAAGAAGCCTATCTTGGTGGGTAAGACTACGAATTAAGGAAATAGAGCTCATCCCTCCACCTTTTAAAAAAGCATTTCTTATTAAGGATGAGAAATGCTTTTTTGTGAATTTTGACTATTACATCCACCATTTTTCTGCACTGAATATTCCTGCTTCTTGTTCAATAATGTGCGCTATCTGAAAAATGACTTCTTCAGAAAAAGGTTTACCAATCAATTGCAATCCTAGAGGTAAACCATTTGATGACAGACCAGCAGGAACAGAAATTCCTGGTAAACCAGCCATATTAACTGGTACCGTAAAAATATCATTAAGATACATTGCTACAGCATCATTTTTTATTTTTTCATCAGCAATACCAAAAGCAGGTGTTGGTGTTGCTGGTGTCAAAATAGCATCAATGCCTGAAGCAAAACATTGATCAAAATCACGTTTTACGAGTGTTCTTACTTTTTGAGCTCTTAAATAACAGGCATCATAATAACCTGATGAAAGAACATAAGTCCCAACCAGAATGCGCCGTTTGACTTCATCACCAAAACCAACAGAACGCGTATTTTCATACATCTCAATGATGTCTTTTCCAGGCATGCGCAAACCAAAACGCACACCATCATAACGCGCTAAATTAGAAGAGGCTTCTGCAGGAGCTATAATGTAATAAGAAGGTAGAGCATATTTTGTATGGGGCAAAGAAATATCTTTAATCTCAGCACCTGCTTCTTTTAACCAATTTATTCCTTTTTGCCAAAGCTCAATAATTTCTGGAGACATTCCATCCACATGATATTCTTTTGGAATACCGATTTTCATTCCTTTGATTGATTGACCAAGATAACTTTCATAATCAGGAACTGGTAAATTGACGGAAGTAGAATCTTTTTCATCAAAAGAGGCCATTGATCTGAGTAAGATAGCACAATCACGAACATCTCTAGCAACAGGTCCAGCTTGATCAAGAGATGAAGCAAACGCGACAACGCCCCATCGCGAACAACGTCCATAAGTTGGCTTTATTCCTACAGTCCCAGTAAAAGCTGCTGGTTGACGTATTGAGCCACCTGTATCGGTTGCAGTTGCACCAGCACAAATTTGTGCAGCAACAGCGGCTGCGGATCCCCCCGAAGAACCACCGGGTACGAGTTTTTCATTTGAGCCTTTTTTTCTCCATGGACTAATAACAGGACCATAATATGATGTTTCGTTGGATGAGCCCATAGCAAACTCATCCATATTAAGTTTTCCTAACATCACAGCACCATCTTGCCATAAATTAGCCGTGACAGTTGATTCATAGTGCGGTTTAAAACCATCAAGGATATTTGAACAGGCTTGAGTATGAACACCATAGGTTGCAAAAAGATCTTTAATCCCCAAGGGAATTCCTTCCAAAAGCCCTCCCTGCCCTCTCGCTAAGCGACTATCTGATTCAGCAGCCATTTTCATTGCCTGTTCTGCTGTTATTGTTACATAAGCATTCAAAACTGGATTAGCTGATTCTATTGCTTGTAAATAAGCTTCCGTTAATTCTGTTGCTTTGAGATTTTTCTTTATTAAAGCATCACGAGCTTGCGCAATTGTGAGAGTTGTTAAATCAGTCATATTGGTTCTCAAATTTCAAAAATATAAAAAGTTACTCAACAATTTTTGAGACAAGAAAAAAATTTTCTTCTGTAACAGGGGCATTGGCTACAATATCTTCTGCTTTATCGCCATCTGTAACAGTATCTTCACGCATTCGTAGAGTCATCGGCATCACAGATGTTAATGGCTCAACTCCACTGACATCAACTTCATTCAATTGCTCTACAAAACCTAAAATAGCATTGAATTTTTTTGTCACAGGTTCTATCTCATCATCGTGGAGGGCAATCCTTGCTAAATGTGCTATCCGCTTGACTGTCTCTTGATCAACAGACATACTCTTTACGCCTTTCTGCTTTTTTGTTTATTTATTTGATCTTTATTCTGGCTATACAAGGCTGCACTTGTAAGTGCAAGAATATTAGATAACATGAATAAAGAATATAACTATAGATCTGAAACATTAAAAAACGTATTATACCTTTATGACTGTTATTAATATAGATGAAGTTATAAAACATCTTTTGCCTAGACAAACAATAGCAGGCTTAGATTTAGGGACAAAAACTATCGGAATTGCGATTTCTGATAGGGGGCTGACTGTCTCAAATCCGCGTCCTGTACTACAGCGAAAAAAATTTACAGAAGATGCTTACACACTTATTAAAATTTTTGACCGTGAAAATGTAGGCGTTATTATCATTGGCTTACCTCTTAACATGAATGGAAGCAGTGGCTCTCGTGTTCAAGCAACCAGAGCTTTTGTGAGTAATATGAAAGCTTATACAAAAATTCCATTTGTTTTTTGGGACGAACGTTTATCAACAATTGCTGCGGAACGGTCTCTTTTAGAAATGAATGTATCGCGCGCTAAAAGAGCAAGCCGTATTGATTCAGCCGCCGCCGCTTTTATATTGCAAGGTGCTCTCAATAGAATTCAAAACTTTCATCATATGGAAGGATAGAGAACATTGAGCAAATGCCCTGCATTATATCGTGCAATGAGCATCCCGTAAGAAGATCTCCATTGTCCCCCAAGGCGGCTTTCCATATAGGCATTCGCAACATGTTCTATGTCTGTAGAACGTAATGCTGCTGCTGCTGCTGCATAAGCTACTTGTTCAACAAAAAATCTTCCTGCACCTTCATTTGCTGATGCCATATCACCTGCTGACTTAATAATTTCAATTGCTCGGGGTCCTGCTGGTCCAATATCAAGAGCAATTTTTTCCAACAATTTCTGAAACAATCCCGGTGCTTTTTCAGCAATAAGAATGGCATCCTTTACCAATTGATTAGCAGAACTATTTCTCACAATTCGCGCAGGCCCATTATGCAACATTTGTGATAATGGATTATTCTCTATAAAACTTTCAATACCAAGTTGTGCGATAATTTCACCAATAATAGGCACAACCAATTGACTTACATGATAAGCAATAATAGGTGTCATAATGCGGGCAAAAGCTGCTTCAGAACGGTCATTTGCTGCATTGTCAAATGCTCTCGCTAAACGTAAAACCAATGCTTGTGAGGCAGCTATATCTAATGCAATATCTGCAAAAATACGTTCTGTCAGTGGAGGTAAAGGCTGATTGGGCATTTTTTTCCGGAAAAAATCCATACCAAATTGAAGAGCCGCTCGTAAAACACCTGCCGATATGACAGATTGATCGAAACGCATCATCGTCTCGATATCTTTAATAACTTTAAGCCCTTCTCCAGCATTTCCCAAAAGCCAGCCATAACTGCCTTGGAAGTCGACAACCCCCTCTGGTGTTAAAAGTTCTCCAGAACGCTGAATTAAATGACGAATCGATATAGATCCATTTAATGCGCCATTTTCTTGTATGCGTGGAATAAAAAAACAACTTAAATGACCATCTAAATCTGCACTAACAAGATATCCGTCAGCGGTAGGATTAATAACGTTGGTTTTTACAACATTTAAACGATATAGATCACGTTCCATACTTTCATCGAAAGAAATTTTCTTAACACTTGGAAAATTGAAAGCGTATTTTTCAATATCGTCAAATGCACAAGTTAGAGAAGCAGCCTTTTTATGATGAATAGGTTTTGATGAGGAATCATATTGGCGTGATAACAGTACATTTTGCCATTTTTTGAAGAGCTCGATATCACTAATTAAAACAGCAATAGCTGCACTCGTTATGATAACTTCATTCAAATGTCCTGTTTCTAAACCAGCAGATAAAGCTAAACGAATCGCACGCGCTTGATAGCGTACTCCATTTTCTGAGCTCGTATTTTCCCAAAGCGAGGTAACCAAACCTGCTTGTCTAGAATATTGTTGAAGAGCTTGATAGGAAGAATGGATCTCTAATCTTTCTGTTGGTTGCCCCCATTCATCATTATAGCATAGTAAAGGCTTATAATGATTCGCTAAGCAAGAAAGTTTCCATGCTTCTCGACTCGCGGCAAAATCCCCTATTTCTTCAAAACTTGCTAACAAAAACTTAGGCAAAGTAGAAGCAATACGAAACATAAGCGTATCGCTAAGAAATGTATTTTTTCGACGAGTATTTTGCGCAGATACAGCACTCATAGGTATATTCCTACATTCAAATCATTCATATCATAGACTATTTGTCTTTTTAGAGTTAAGAAACATTTATCATATTCAAACAAATGCTTGTTTAACCTGTTTAGAGAGAGATAAAGAAGAATGCTATGATGCAAGATAATTTTTTCCCACTTTTCCCTCATCAACATCTTTTAGCTATTAAAGATCTGAGTGTACAAGATCTTAATACATTGCTTGATCGTGCAGAAGCAAATATTATCCTTTCTAACAAAATTGATAAAATAAAATCTACTTTGCATGGACGGACTCAAATTAATCTCTTTTTTGAAGCCTCTACGCGAACACAATCTTCTTTTGAATTAGCGGGTAAAAGGCTAGGTGCACACGTGATGAGTCTTGCGATCGGCAACTCATCTGTAAAAAAGGGAGAAACATTACTTGATACTGCTACAACTCTCAATGCGATGAAGCCCGATATACTGGTTTTTCGCCATAACAGTGCAGGAGCGGCAGCTTTATTAGCGCAAAAAGTTGATTGTTGTGTTATTAATGCGGGTGATGGTGCCCACGAACATCCAACCCAAGCTTTATTAGATGCTCTAACCATTAAAAGGGCAAAAGGTCGTATTGAAGGATTAACTGTTGCGATTTGCGGAGATATCTTACACTCGCGTGTTGCCCGTTCCAATATCCTGTGTCTCAATGCTTTGGGTGCTCGTGTTCGTGCTGTTGCTCCCTCAACACTCTTACCCGCAGAAATTGCTCATATGAGTGTTGAGGTTTTTAACACGATGAAAGAAGGTCTTAAAAATGCTGACGTTATCATGATGTTGCGCTTACAGCATGAACGGATGACAGGCTCTTTTATTCCTTCTACGCGTGAATATTTCCATTATTTTGGCTTACATAAAGAAAATTTAGCCTATGCCAAAAATGATTCTATTATTCTGCACCCTGGACCAATAAACCGTGGTGTAGAGATTGCATCCGATATAGCAGATGGACCACAAAGTATGATTCAGACACAAGTAGAAATGGGAATTGCAGTGCGTATGGCTGTCATGGAGGCTTTATTAGATTCACGCACAAAGATCAGTGGAGAAAAAAAATGATAAAACCAATTGTTTTTCAGAATGCTCGTATTATTGATCCTTCGCGCGCAATCGATGAAATTGGTACAGTTATTGTTAAAAATGGACGAATTATAGCCGCTGGAAAAGAAGCTCTGAATCAGGGATTCTCTGAAGAAGCAGAAGTTATTAACGCACAAAACAAAGCAATTCTCCCTGGACTTGTTGATGCGCGCGTTTTTGTTGAAGAATTAGGGAATGAACATTGTGAAACAATTACATCAGCAAGTTACGCGGCCGCAACAGGTGGTATTACTTCCTTTCTTATGATGCCAAACACGCATCCAGTTATTGATAATGTAGCACTCGTTAAATTTATTACGCATACAGCACAGGAAATCTCATTGGTCAATATTTATCCCGTTGCTTCAATCACACAAGGTTTCAACGGACAAGAAATAACGGAATTTGGTTTGCTCAAAGATGCAGGAGCCGTTGCTTTTAGTGAAGGGAAAAAAACACTTCAAAATTCATCTGTTATGCGGCGTGCAATGACTTATGCACGCGATTTTGATGTTCCATTGATGCATGAAACGCAAGATAAAGATCTTACAGGGCAAGGTGTGATGAATGAAGGACTGCTTGCCAGTTGGCTTGGTCTTTCTGGCATCCCTCGCGAAGCAGAAGTTATCCCACTTGAAAGAGATCTACGTTTAGCAGCATTAACGCAAACACGCTATCATGCCGCTCAAATATCGACAGCACTCTCTGCTGATGCACTTCGTTTAGGTAAAAAACGCAGTGAGAAAATTTCAGCGGGTGTATCTATTAATCATTTATCTTTCAATGAAAATGACATTGGACAATATCGCACTTCTTTTCGCTTAATGCCCCCATTGCGTACAGAAGAAGACCGTGTAGCAATGATTGAAGCAATAAAGGATGGGATTATAGATGTTATTGTCTCTTCTCATGATCCTCAGAGTATCGACACAAAACATTTACCATTTAATGACGCGGCAATTGGCGCTATTGGTATGGAGACCTTATTGAGCGCAGCCTTACGCCTTTATCATGATGAGAGCCTATCTCTTCTACGGATAACGGAACTTTTGTCAACGGCGCCTGCAAAGCTCTTTGGACTCAATGCAGGAACACTCAAAAAAGGTGCTCATGCAGACCTTATTGTGGTTGATCTTGAAGAACCATGGGTTGTTTCGAAAGAGAAGCTCTATTCACGTTCAAAAAATACCCCTTTTGATAATGCACGTTTTCAAGGACGTGTGCTCCAGACCTTTGTGAAAGGGAAATCCGTTTTTAAACTTGATCAACAAACTTAATGAGATTCTTAATGAATGAAGCAGAAATATTTTTTCAGTCCACTCCATGGTTTATTTTCCTCATATCTTATCTCATTGGCTCGATTCCATTTGGTCTTCTTTTTACGAGATTGTTCAAAATTGGTGATATAAGAACAATCGGTTCCGGCAATATTGGAGCAACAAATGTTTTACGAACAGGAAATAAAAAGCTTGCTGCTCTAACACTTCTTTGTGATATGTTAAAAGGAACTATCGTTGTTTTGATTATAAAGTTTTTTAGTAATCCGCTAGACAATAGTATACTTGTTTCTCTAGCGGGTTTTTTTACTTTCTTAGGACATCTTTTCCCCGTATGGCTTAAATTTAAAGGTGGCAAAGGTGTTGCTACCTATCTAGGGGTCTGTTTAGGAATCTATTGGCCCGCAGCAATTATTTTTATTATTGTATGGAGTGCGATTTTTCTTCTCATGCGTTATTCTTCATTATCTGCGCTTATTGCTGTTACGATCACACCGATATTTGTTTTTTATTTTTCCGCTTCTTATTTCTATTGTATGCTGATTGTGATGAGCGTATTTGTGTTTATAAAACATTCTGCAAATATCAGTAGATTATTAATTGGGGAAGAAAGTAAGATTGGTACGCAACACGGAGATAAATAAAGGAATCCTGCTTACTGATCGTCAACGTCTAAGCTGGTTACGGTTATTGCGCAGTGAAAATATTGGAGCTGTTAGTTTTCGCAATCTCATTGATCATTATAAAACAGCAGAAAATGCTCTGGCAGCGCTGCCAGAGCTTAGTAGAAAAGGTGGTGGTTCTGTATCTATAAAAATAGCAAGCTTAGAAGATGCAGAAAAAGAAATGCAAGAAGCTGAAAGATTAGGTGTCCGGTTTATTGGTATGGGCGAACCAGATTATCCAGCTTTTCTTAAGGTTACAGAAGCCCCCCCGCCGCTTATTGCTATCAAAGGTAATGTTTCAATTTTTCAAAAAACTTCTATTGGAATTATAGGTTCTCGAAATGCTTCAGCTGCGGGAAAAAAGCTTACAGCTCAATTTGCGCGTTTTCTCGGAGAAGCAGACTTTGTAACAATTTCTGGGCTCGCTCGTGGAATTGATAGCGTTGCGCATCAAGCAAGTTTAAAAACAGGAACTGTTGCAGTCATGGCGGGAGGAATTGATCATATCTATCCTCCTGAAAATAAAAAGTTGCATGAAGATATTATTGCCAACGGTGGAGCCATCATCAGCGAAATGCCCATTTCTTGGAAGCCGCGTGCTATCGATTTTCCAAGAAGAAACCGTATTATTGCAGCTCTATCACTTGGTCTCTTGGTTGTAGAGGCAGCCCTGCGCTCAGGGTCCTTAATTACCGCACGTCAAGCAGCTGAAATGGGACGGCTAATTTTTGCCATTCCCGGTTCTCCACTTGATCCAAGATCTGTTGGTACAAACAATCTTATCAAAGACGGTGCTCTACTCACCACACATCCTTCTGACATTATAGAAACACTTACGCCATTAATTTCACCGCTTCCAAATTCGCAACTCAATTTTTTTGAGGAACCATCCTCCTTACAACTTGAAAAGGAGAATTTTAATTTAGCAGATGAAAAAAACAGCGATCTCTCTTTAGCAGATGATGATGCAGCACGTGCAGCAGTTCTCTCCGCTCTTTCAACAACGCCAATCGACTTAGACACACTCAGTATCCACTCAGGTATTTCACTCCCAACTCTCTACCTCTTGTTGGTAGAACTCGAGCTTGCTGGAAAGCTTATTCGACACTCTGGTGGTTGTGTGTCATTGTCGAATCTTGATCTTCCCCAAGAGCCTCAGCACTATTAATAATGCTTTGCCCTTCTTTGGCAACCATATCCAAAAGCAATGCTAAAAGCGGACTGTGCGCCTGACGCGCCATCTGATTCATTTGCTTTGACATGTCTGTAATATATTGGATAACTTTTAAATGATTTATAAACATAATCCTCTATCCTTGAGCATTTCCCCTCCTACCTCTCAATAGACGTTATCTTAGTATTTCGCCGTATGTTTTTGTAATAACAGTGGAAAATAAATCGTGTAATTCTATATAGGGTGTACTCTAATAATGACAATCATAAGTTGTACAATATTCATGTTTTTTATATGGCTAATATTTTTTTATGTGCTCTTAAGCAATTGGCATTAGCTATTCGCGTAAAAGGCGTTTATAAAAAAATTTTTATTTCAATATTTGGGTAAAATTATGAATATCGTTATCGTTGAATCTCCAGCAAAAGCAAAAACAATTAATAAATATCTTGGGTCTCAATACAAAGTTGTCGCATCATTTGGACATGTTCGTGATTTGCCTGCAAAAGATGGTTCTGTTTTACCGGATCAAGATTTTTCTATGAAATGGGATATAGATTCTGCTGCCGCTAAACGTTTAAATGAAATAGCAAAAGCCGTTAAAGAAGCTGATAGCCTTATATTAGCAACAGACCCTGATCGTGAAGGGGAAGCTATTTCATGGCATATTCTGGATGTTCTTCGTCAAAAAAAAGTTTTAAAAGATAAACCTATTAAAAGAGTTGTCTTCAATGCCATCACCAAAAAGTCTGTGCTTGATGCTATGAATAATCCACGTGATATTGATACATCCCTTGTCGATGCTTATCTTGCACGTCGTGCTCTCGATTATCTCGTTGGTTTTACACTTTCACCTGTTTTATGGCGTAAACTCCCTGGTGCGCGTTCAGCAGGACGCGTTCAATCGGTTGCTTTGCGTATTATTTGTGATCGTGAATCAGAAATAGAACATTTTATCAAAGAAGATTATTGGTCCATTACAACACAGTTAAAAACCATCCGAAATGATAGTTTCCAAGCAAGATTGACAATGTTTAATCAAAGAAAAATAGGCAAGCTTGATATTCAATCTCAAGAACAAGCAGACCAAATTCGCTTTATGCTGGAGAAAGCGCAATATCATACACTCAGTGTTGAAGCAAAACCTACAAAGAGAAATCCTTTTCCTCCATTTACGACCTCTACACTACAACAAGCAGCTTCTTCAAAACTAGGTTTTTCAGCTTCTCGCACTATGCAAATTGCCCAAAAGCTTTATGAAGGCATTGAAATTAATGGTGAAACGGCAGGGCTTATTACTTATATGCGTACCGATGGTGTGCAGATAGCACCAGAGGCTATTGATTCAGCACGAAAAGTTATTCATGAAACTTTCGGAAAAGACTATATTCCTGAAAAGCCACGTTTTTATTCAACAAAGGCAAAAAATGCACAGGAAGCACATGAAGCGATCCGCCCAACAGATTTTCAACGCAATCCTAGTCAAGTCCGTAATTTTCTCGATAGCGATCAAGTAAAGCTCTATGATCTGATATGGAAGCGTGCCATTGCCAGCCAAATGCGCTCTGCTGACATTGAACGTACAACCGTTGAAATTGAAGCACAGCAAGGAGAAGAGCGTGCAAATCTACGGGCAACAGGATCTGTTGTTCGTTTTGATGGCTTTATTTCCGTCTACACGGATCAACGAGACGAAGAAAATAATGAAGAAAATGAAACAACACGTTTACCACAAATAAACACTGGTGAAGCACTTACAAAAGAAAAAGTTGAATCTGTACAACATACCACAGAGCCCCCTTCTCGTTATTCTGAAGCTTCATTAATTAAAAAGCTTGAGGAGTTAGGAATTGGTCGTCCTTCAACTTATGCATCCACATTGGCGACATTGTGTGACCGTGGATATATTGTCATTGATAAACGAAAGCTTATTCCCGATGCCAAGGGACGTATTGTTACGGCCTTTCTTGAAAATTTTTTTAATCGCTATGTAGAATATGGTTTCACAGCAGATCTTGAAGAAAAGCTGGATCTTATCTCTGATGGCAAACTTTCTTGGAAAGACGTATTGCGAGATTTTTGGGATGGATTTAATGCATCTATTAGCAATATCCAAGAACTCCGTATAACCAATGTTCTTGATGCTTTAAATGTAACATTAGCACCTCTCGCCTTTCCTGAACGCGAAGATGGAAGTGATGTGCGTTCCTGTCCTCTTTGTAAAAATGGTCAATTATCATTAAAACTTGGGCGTTATGGTGCTTTTGTTGGCTGTTCCAATTATCCCGAATGTAAATACACACACCAACTTGGTACAGATACTGGAGAAGAGAATGAAGCTGTACGCAATGATGAACCTGTTATACTTGGTATTGACCCTGAAACAGGAAAAGAGATCTCTCTTCGTAATGGCCGGTTTGGTCCCTATATTCAACTTGGTGAAAGCAAAGAAGTTAAGCGTGCAGGATTACCAAAAGAATGGCAGGCAGAAAATGTAACCCTTGATAAAGCCTTGGCTTTACTATCCCTTCCCCGTGAAATTGGCATTCATCCTGAAACCGGAAAAACAATCACGGCTACGATTGGACGATATGGTCC
This sequence comes from Bartonella sp. AA97HXZ, assembly GCF_042196985.1. NCBI lineage: Bacteria > Pseudomonadati > Pseudomonadota > Alphaproteobacteria > Hyphomicrobiales > Bartonellaceae > Bartonella > Bartonella sp. AA97HXZ. The sequence goes on from NZ_JBHIRC010000006.1 coordinate 100,357, forward strand.
CTATCTTAGCCATAATGGAAAATCTGCGCGCCTTCTTCATGCAGATGAAGTTTTTGATATTGGTATCAATCGCGCTGTTACAGTATTAGCAGAACAACAAGAAAACAAAACCAGGCAAAGCAGAACAACACCTGAAGCATTGGCAACATTAGGAGAGCATCCCGAAGGAGGAACCATTACCGTGCGCAACGGGCGTTATGGTCCTTATGTCAATTGGGGTAAAATTAATGCAACATTGCCAAAAGATAAAGATCCCATTAGTGTAACACTTCCAGAGGCACTAGAACTTATATCGGCTAAAGCATCGAGTAAAAAAACAACTTCAAAAAGAGCTTCTTCTAAAACAAAAGCAAAAATAAAAGAGACATAAATTTTGGCTAAAGGTGAAAAAAACATAAAATATCTCTCTTCATTCAAGGGGAAAACTTTTCCCAATAAGGAAGCAATCCTTTCCTTTATAATTGAGAATCCTAACCACTCAAGTAAACGAGAAATCGCTAAAGCTTTTAACTTAAAAGGCGATTCTCGTATCTGGCTTAGAGATATGTTACGTGAGTTAAAGGATCAAAATCTCATATCTAAACACCACAAAAGAGCAATAAACAAAGGAAAATTACCTCCTGTTTCTTTAGTAAAAATTAGCGGACGTGATAAAGATGGAAGTTTTATTGCACAACCTCTTGAATGGGAAGATTCTCCAAAGCCCAATATTGAAATACACTCTTTTCATCACATAACAGGAAGTAATATTGGTGTTGGAGATCATATTCTTGTAAAAGTTTTTCGAAATAAAAATTCTGAAAGCTCAAGCCATCCTTATACGGGACGAATTATTCGTAAAATTGATGTATCTCCCAAAAGCGCATTTGCTATTGTACGAAAATTGGAAAATAATCAATGGCGCCTTGATCCTATAGACCGCAAAACCAATGAACTCATTGTTGAAATGTCTCCAGAAATGAAGATTCAAATTGGTGATCTCGTTGAAGTCGAAATAAAAAAAAATACTGGTTACGGATTAAAGAGCGCAAAAATAAAGAATGTTTTAGGGCACATTAAGAGTGAGAAAACACTCTCAATGATAGCGCTTCTTTCGAAAGGAATTCCTTATATTTTTCCTGAAAGTGTTCTTGAGCAAGCCAAACATATCAAAGCTGCCAATATGGATAATCGTGAAGATTGGCGACAATTACCCTTTATTACAATTGATCCACCAGATGCAAAAGACCATGATGATGCAGTTTATGCAACCAAGGATAAGGATCCAGCAAATAATGATGGTTGGATTATTATTGTAGCCATTGCAGATGTTTCTTATTATATCAAAACAGGAAGTGCTTTAGATAAAGAAGCATTGAAACGTGGAAATTCTGTTTATTTTCCCGATACCGTTGTGCCAATGTTACCTGAACGCCTTTCTCATGATTTATGTTCTCTGCGTGAAGGAAAAGAAAGACCAGCTTTAGCCGTTCGTATGATTTTTGATGCAAACGGTAATAAACGAAAACATAGTTTTCATCGTACTATGATTCGTGTAAGAGCCAAACTTTCTTATCAAGAAGTACAATTGGCAATTGAAGGTAATATAAATGAAAAAATAACCCCTCTTTTTGAGAGCATTTTGCACCCCTTATGGGAAGCCTATGCATGCCTTAAAGCTGCGCGAAATCGTCGCCAACCACTAGAATTAGAAATTGCAGAAAAAAAGATTATTCTTGATCAAAATGGATGCATAAAAGATGTTGTGAGTGAAACACAATTAGAAGCGCATCGTTTAATTGAAGAGTTTATGATACAAGCTAATATTGCAGCTTCTGAAACATTAAAACAACATCACCAGCCGCTCATTTATCGTATTCATGAAAAACCTTCTCTTGCTAAGCAAGAAATACTTCGGAGCTTTCTTCAAAGTTTGGGGATACCACTCTCCCGCGGAAGCGAACTTACCTCAGCGCGCCTTAATAGAATTTTAGAAAAGGTCGCTCATACTCAACAACAAGAACTAGTCAATCAAGTTATTTTGCGTTCACAATCACAAGCAGAGTACAACCCTAAAAATAGTGGCCATTTTGGTTTGAATTTGCAGAACTATACACATTTTACATCACCAATCCGTCGTTATGCTGATCTCATTATTCATCGAGCACTCATTAAAGCTCTCAAATTAGGAAATGATCAATTAACAGATACACAAGAACAAAATCTTGCAGAAATTGCTACGCAAGTTTCTTTATACGAACGCCGTGCAATGATGGCTGAAAGAGAAACGATTGATCGGCTTGTTGCTCACTATTTAACGAATAAAATCGGTCGTATTTTTACAGGCCGCATTTCCGGAGTTACAAAAGCAGGTCTTTTTATCTCACTTGATAAACTCAATACAGATGGTTTTGTCCATATTTCTACACTTAAAAATGATTATTATCATTTTGATGAAGCACAACATGTTCTTGTAGGACAGCGTAGCCATAAAGGCTATCAGCTCAGTGATGTTGTAGAAGTAAAACTTATAACGGTACAACCTTTTGCTGGCGCTTTATGCTTTGAACTGTTAACAAAACCTCGTCCAATAAAATTTTCACCGACATCCTACCATAAAAACAAATTAAAAAAACAAAAGTATACTTTTTATGGGAAAAGAAAAAATTAATCTTCTTGCCCTCCATTAAATATAATATGAATAATAAATTCAATTTAAGAAATGGCTTATATTATATAATATTTATATTATTTTATATGTACAATCTTCTTTCTTTAGTATACAAGAGGGTAAATTTTATTGTTAAGTCTATAATAACCATATAAAAATCTTGCAGTTTTTTATACTTAGGAAATGAGAGAAACTGCAAAGGATAGTTTTGGCTCCCTTTCATTTCAGCTCATCTTTTCATTGTTTAAATAAACAAGAGTACCTTAAGCCATTCTCATGAAAAAAAAACCTTTTGACTCTCAAAATAATTCTTTGCGTGCAATTATTGCAGCTATTGCAACCATTGGCACTGTTGGAACAGCATTGGCAATGGGAACACAACTTGTCTCTCTTCTTATGGCAGAGAAAGGACTTTCCAACAGTACAATCGGCTATAGTGGAACAGTTGGTGGAATCGCCACAATTATTGCAGCTATTTTTACGTCTCGAATTGCCTTATGCTTAGGAATCGCTCAAACAATATTGCTTATGATGGCGATAGGATCTTTAAGTTTTTTAGGATTCTATTTTTTTGATCCCATATGGATTTGGTTTATTTTAAAGTTTATATTACATTTCAGCATGACAGTTATGTTTATCCTATCAGAGTTTTGGATCAACAGTTATGCTCCCCCAAAAAAACGCGGTTTGATCCTTTCTATTTATGCTATTGTCTTAGGATTAGGGTTTATAATAGGTCTAACGCTGCTAGCAAAAGTGGGAACACAAGGATTTATTCCTTTTGCTGTTGGATATAGCCTTATTATACTTGCTACTATACCAATTCTTACCGCTTGGAAATTAAGTCCAGAATTTCAAAAAAATCAATATATGCCATTTTTTCGTTATCTTTTTCACGTTCCAAGTGCAATGATGGCGGTCCTTGTTTACGGGGCCATTCAAATGGGCGTATTAACTCTTATAATACCCTTTAGTTTATCCATTGGTTATAATGAGAATGAAGCAGCACATTTTATGGCAACCCTTGCACTTGGGAATATTTTCCTCTTAATTCCTATCAGCATTATAAGCGACTACGCCAAAGATCGACGCTACCCGCTGATGAGTTGCGCTATTCTAGGTTTTATAGGAACTTTTATAGTACCATGGATTCTTCAATATCCATGGATTCTGATGCTTGATTTGTTTTTTCTGGGTGGTGTATCAGCGAGCCTTTATACAATTAGTCTTGCACATTTAGGAGCCCGTCTCAAGGGGCAAGAACTTGCTGCTGCTAATTCTGCTTTTATTTTTTGTTATGGAATTGGTATGCTCATCGGACCGACCTTTATCGGAAAATCCATGGATATCTTTAAACCCTTTGGTTTTTCAATAGCCATGGCTGTTTTTTTCGGTTTATATGTCATTTTGGTGTTTGTCCAACTTATGAGAAAATTAATCAGCTCTTGACTTTTTTGAGAACATCCGTAGTGTTGCCGGAAAATCTGATGATGTCGGAAATAAGTTTTGACAGCAATAATATTTTTTCAGTATAAATAGGGTATTTACATTATGGCTAAAGCAGCAACCATTAAGATCAAGCTTTTATCAACTGCAGATACTGGTTTTTTCTATGTAACAAAGAAAAACAGCCGTACAATGACAGATAAAATGAGCAAGCGTAAATATGATCCAGTTGTAAAAAAGCACGTTGAATTTAAGGAAACAAAAATTAAATAAATAAAATTATCATTGAATTGATAGATTTTATATTCCAAAAGAAATGTGGGAGTATTGCTCTTCAAAGTTATTTTTTGAGGGATGTTTTTTTATTTCCTTAAGTTTAAAAAGTTTACTTTAAACTTTGTATGTTTTGTACGGATTTGGATAAGTTGATTTATTATTTAAGTTGCTTACATATATTCTGTATGAGTATTTGATTATTGTGATATCTAATGAAAATTTTGTCATTAAAACGAAACATTGTTTCGTCATATGAATAAAGTTTCTCGGGTGAATTATAAACAATACTAAAATAGAGTTATAGTAATGTTAGCAGTTTCTTTCATTTCATGAAAAAATCTTTTTCTCATTTTAATCTAAGAAGCTTTAATCTAAAAGTTATCGGTTTCAGTATTTTTGTCGCTGCTAGCATTCTTATCATTATGTCAACTTATTTTAAGAAAACTCAGCTGTTGCCTCAAAAAGAAAAATTTTCTTCTCAAAACACTGTTGAAGGAAATGCATTAATCATTGATGGCGATACCATTATGATTTCTTCAATTAAGATTCGACTAGCTGGAATTGATGCTCCTGAACTCCACCAATTTTGTGGAAAAAAAGAAGCTCGCTACCCTTGTGGGCTTGAGGCAAAGAAATATTTAGAACAATTATTAAAAAATCAAACTGTTACATGTCACTGGCAAAAAACAGATAAATATCGCCGTATTCTTGCAACATGTAAAACAAAACAAGTTAGCAATATCAACGCAACACTTGTACATAATGGTTGGGCTGTAAATTATTATGAATACCCCAAAGAAGAGCAAGAAGCTAGAAAGAAAAAGAAAGGAATATGGGCATCAAGTTTTCAACGACCAAAAGAATGGCGCAAAGCAAATCCTCGCACAGAATAAAAAAAATATTTTTTAATTTTATTTACTAATGAAACAATGTAGCCCAATTATCAAACTTGAAAAAGAGATCTATTCCTGTCGTGTTTGCGTCCAACAACCCCATTATTTTCCTTCTCTTCCTCATGAACCAAACCCTGTCGTTTATTTATCCGATACTGCTTCGATTGCAATTGCAGGCCAAGCACCAGGGTTGCGTGTCCATGAAACGTCTATCCCTTTTAATGATCGCTCTGGTGAAAAATTGCGTAATTGGCTGGGTGTCACGAAAGAAGAATTTTATAATAAATCTCTCTTTGCTATTGTTCCTATGGGATTTTGTTTTCCAGGTTATGACAAAAATAAAGCTGATTTACCACCAAGACGTGAATGTCGAGAAATATGGCATGAAAAGATATTTCAGGCAATGCCTCAAATAAAGCTTGTTCTTGCTATTGGCAGTTATGCGCAAAAGTGGCACATTACAGAATTAAAACATAAAACCGTTTCTGCAACTGTTGGTGATTGGAGAAATATTCTTTCCATTCCTCAACCTCGAGGCTATAATGTTATGCCTTTGCCTCATCCGTCATGGCGAAATACTTTTTGGTTACAGAAAAACCCATGGTTTAACGATGAGCTTATTGTATATCTGCGTCGTTTAGTGCGTAAATTTTTATAAATTAAAATATTGAGAAAAAATATGGATCGTCTTGACCGAAAAATTTTACATCTTTTGCAAGAAAATGCGACACTTTCTGTTGCTGATATTGCTAAAAAAGTGGGACTTTCGACCACTCCTTGCTGGCGTAGAATTCAAAAACTTGAAGAAGATGGCGTCATTCAGCGTCGTGTTGCTGTTCTTTCTCCAGAAAAAGTAAACGCACACGTCACTGTTTTTGTGTCTATTCGCACAAATACACATAGTCATGAATGGTTTAAGCGTTTTTCAAAAATTGTGCAAGAATTCCGTGAAGTCATTGAATTTTATCGAATGAGTGGAGATATTGACTATTTATTGCGTGTTGTTGTGCCCAACATTGAAGCTTATGATCTTTTTTATAAAAAATTAATTTCTAAAATTGATATCCGTGATGTCTCATCTTCTTTCGCAATGGAACAGATTAAATATACAACGGAACTTCCGCTGAATTATATTAAATTACACGACAAGACGCATGAACAAAGCTCTTAAGATTTTTTATACCCGTCTTATGATCTTTTAGGCATTCAAACTTTCTTGTTCCAAAACTGCCATTTGTGCATGTGTTAAAACAGCGGCTTTGACGATACCAGCTGCCATAGCTGCTCCTGTCCCTTCACCAAGACGCATCCCCAAATCTAGAAGTGGTTCTTTGCCAATTTTTTTTAAAAGTTTACGATGAGCTGTCTCAGAAGAAACATGTCCAACAAGGGTATGATCAAGAGCTTTTGGATGCATTTTATAAAGAACCGCTGCAGCTACTGTTGCCACAAAACCATCTAAAATAACGGGTATTTTTTCTATTCTTGCTGCTAAAATAGCACCAACCATAGCAGCAATCTCACGTCCTCCTAAGCGACGCATTATCTCAAAAGGATCATTAAAATAATCCTTATGCAAAGAAATGGCTGTCTTAACCGCTGCAATTTTACGCTGATAAAAATCACCTTCTGATTCCATACCATTTCCTGTCCATTCTTCCACTTCCCCTCCAAACAATGCTAAGCATAAAGCTGAAGCTATTGTTGTGTTTCCAATTCCCATTTCTCCAATACATAAAAGATCTGTCCCACCCGCAATGGATTCCATTCCAAATGCCATTGTAGCAGCCGCACTCCGCTCATCCATTGCGGCATCCTTCGTAATATTCATTGTTGGATATTCCAATGCTAAATCAAAAATTTTTAATCCAAGATCATACGCAATACAAATTTGATTGATAGCAGCTCCACCAGATGCAAAATTTTCTACCATTTTTTGTGTCATAGATTGTGGAAATGGTGTAATATTCTCCTCTACAATACCATGGTTTCCAGAAAAAATAGCAACCAAAGGTCGCGTTACGATAGGTTTTTCTGTACCCCTCCACCCCGCATACCAAACAGCAATATCTCCTAGTTTTCCCAATGTTCCTTGCTCTTTTGTTAAGTTTTTTTGCCGTTTTTTTGCCAAAATTATAGAAAACTCATCAGCAACAGGTAAATTTGTAAGCAAAGCACGAAAATCATCAAATGGACTAGCGATCATAAGGATACCTTTTAAAATCTACAATATTTATGAAAATCACGTCATATATACAGGATATAAATAATTTATTGTTTTTTTAACAGTGCTTTAAAAAAGTTAAATACTATGAAGGCAATAATTTCTATATTCTATTTTCTACCCCAATAACAAACGTGCAAGATTCAAAATGTTATTAATATCTTATGACTACCTTTACAGTGATACCCTTAAGTTATTTTTTATTTAATAGGTATAATCAGCATGCCGTTTAATATATAAATTCTAACATTCTTATTCATAATAAAAGTTATAAACTTTCAAAAACTTATAAAATTAAAAGGATCAAAATTATCGCAAAGAAATCAAAACGCAAAGGATCTCAACTTTAATATATGTTAATTGTCTGACTGTTATTAAATGAGAGCATAAAAAGCTTCTTTTAAAGTACATATATCTGCGTTTGGTTTTGTCGCATCATTTGATAGTATTTGCCGCCATCGACGTGCCCCACCCCGCCCATGAAATAAACCAATCATGTGACGCGTCACATGAGAAAGCCGCCCCCCCGATGCAATATGTCGAGCCGCATAATCACACATAACCTCAATAAGATCACTCTCACTTAGACTATTCTGCGACTCACCATAGAGTTCAAAATCAATATGTTTTAACAAAGTTGGATCATGATAAACTTGGCGACCAACCATGACAGCATCACAGAAAGTTAAGTGTTCTTTGATCTCATCAATCGATTTAATTCCACCATTTATCCCAATGAATTTATGAGGATATTGACGTTTTAATTTGTAAACCCTTTCATAATTAAGGGGCGGAATATTGCGATTTTCTTTCGGACTCAATCCTTGTAGCCATGCCTTGCGTGCATGTATCCAAAGCGCATCACATCCAGCATTCCAAACCTGATTAGCCAAAAGATCTAACGCTAACTCTTCATCTTGTTCGTCCACTCCAATCCGACATTTGACAGTTACAGGTATAGTAACCTCTCGTTTTATTGCTTCTACGGCATTTGCCACAATGTCTGGATGTAGCATCAAACAAGCTCCAAAGACACCTGCTTGAACACGATTTGATGGGCAACCAACATTGAGATTTATTTCGTTGTAGCCAAAATCCTCAGCAATTCGTGCAGCTTCTGCTAACTTTTTCGGATCTGCGCCCCCTAATTGTAATGCAACTGGACATTCTTTGTCGCTAAAAGCCAACAATTGTTCGCGAACACCATGAATGACAGCATCTGCTACCATCATTTCCGTATAAAGGAGAGCTTTTTTCGTTAAAAGACGATAAAAAAATCTGCAATGTCGGTCTGTCCAGTCCAACATTGGTGCTACTGCAAATTTTATAGGCGATGGAAGGTTGTAAAATATCATGAGGGTATTACTCTCATGTCCCTATAGCTCTCTCTTTATACATAAAAAAAATACTTACTTTTAGTTTACGGAAAATTTTATTCTCTTATACTATCATGAGTATAATAACAGCTCATTATTTTCAATTGATATCAAGGTTTACTACAATCAATCATGCCACAACACAATATCGCATTTCTCATAGATTAGTGTTCAGGTATATAAACATGAAAAAAGAAGATTTTTACTATAATATAAAAAACTCATTTATAAGTTCTTCTTATTACGCTCTTCAAGCCTCTTCCCTTACATGATTTAGTACAGCGTTTAAGATAATAAATGCTAAACTAACACATTATAGAATTTGTCATGATCGATTTAATTTTCTTTAGATTTTTTTAACTCATTGTGCAAATAAACGATACAGAAAGTAGCTTTTATCTTCTCTTAAAGAAGAAAAAAACCTTATTTCACACGAATCTAATTATAAATTATTTTTTATCAATGAGTTCTTTTTGGTAATATTCTTAGATTTCACTTTATAAGATAGACAAATTTCATCTTAAATATTCTATCTAATTTTGCCATTTTGTGATTCTTGCAAAAAAAAACTAAAATCAGGGTATAGACAACCATTGCCTTTTTAATATCTATAACTAATATCAGTATCTCTCGAAGGAAAATATTTTACAATATTGCAGATACAATCTGTAAAATGAAATGATCATAAACGTTGTTCAATCTCTTGTTGGCTTTGCATATAGGAAGAAAGAGTATCAACCTCTTGTTCATTAAATAGGAGCCCCAGTTTTGAACGACGCCATAACACATCTTCACATACTTTAGCCCATTCTTTTTCCATCAACCATTTTACTTCTACTTCATAAAGCCCATGTCCAAAATTTTTTCCTTTATTTGCCTTACCATGTGCAAAGATCACCAATGCTTCCGTACCGTAGGAGCGTGCAAGCCTGCGATGTGTAAAAGCATCTAAATCTGGCATTAAAAGAGCAATCCTATTTTCGATTGTATCTAATTTGTTATAGGGAAAATCACCCCCTGGAAGTACTGCCTTAGCCGTCCATGATGCTCCCTTTTTACCAAGCTCTTTTTCAACAAATTTCATCGCATCTTCAGCCAACTTACGATAAGTTGTAATCTTTCCACCATAAAGATTAAGTATCTTTGGTGTCGTTCCTGTTCCCATTTCTTTTAAAACATAATCGCGCGTAATTTCTTGTGCTTTTGAAGCTCCATCATCATAGAGTGGACGAACTCCAGAGTAAGACCAGACAATCGTTTCAGGCAACACTGGTTGTATGAAATATTCACTGGCTGCTGCACAAATATAATCAATTTCTGTATCAGTAATATGAACGTCAGCCGGATCTCCTTGATAATTACAATCTGTTGTTCCAAGTAAGGTAAACTCTTCTTGATACGGAATAGCAAATATAATACGCCCATCACCATTTTGAAAAATATAAGCACGATCATGAGTATAAAGCTTGGGAACCAAAATATGAGAACCTCTAACAAGCCGTACTGGTGGATGTTCTTTACAATCTAATATGCTTGCTAAAACATGATCAATCCAAGGACCTGTCATATTCGCGACATAAGAAGCTGTGACACTATATTCTTTGCTACTTAACTTGTCTTGAAGAAAGATACGCCATTTATTGTCTTCTTTTTTTAAAGAGAGAACTTCTGTTCGTACTTTTATATCAGCTCCCCACTTTTCTGCATCACGAGCATTGCCAATAACTAAACGCGCATCATCTACTCTTGCATCAGAATATTCAAAACCTCTCTGATATTCTTTCTTCAGTGTAGAGCAAAATTTTTGTGAAAAATTAATCGTTTTACTGCGCCACAATTTCTGATTCCAATTCCCTAAATAATCATAAATAAAAAGTCCAAAACGCAACATCCAAGCAGGGCGCAATTCTTTATGATAAGGAAGGAGAAAACGCAAAGGACGCACAATATGTGGAGCCATACGTAAAATAATCTCGCGTTCTTTCAATGCTTCACGAACAAGTTTGAACTCATAGTGTTCAAGATAACGAAGCCCACCATGAATAAGCTTTGTTGACGCACTTGAGGTCCCAGATGCAAGATCGTTCATTTCAGCCAATCCCACTTTAAATCCGCGTCCTGCTGCATCTCTTGCCAATCCACAGCCGTTTATCCCTCCTCCAATGATAAACAGATCATAATGTGTTGTGGTTTTCATAATTTCACTTTTCATTATTTAATTTTGTTTCTCAGTACTCAATAAAGCAACAGGAAAAAATAATACAAATGTTCTTCATTGTATTATCAACGTACTTTTTCCTAAAATAAACACGCACAAAAAGCTTTTGATACCCTTATACATCAAAACAACATTTGACAAATTAAAGAGAATTTTTTTATCTTTTACAAAACATAATCCTTACCAAGCCAAGGTTTATCATATGAAATCTTTTTAGAGAAAAATTGATGTTTTTTCTCATTCTTAAAGATACACTATAACTAAATGCTTCATTGCACATAGATAGCGCTTTTCATATAGTTCACTCAATGACACCCTAAAAAATGTGAAGGTATACAAATGAATTATCACTCTCAAAACTCGAAAATAACACTTTTTTCAAAAATTTTAGTCATAGTTATGTCGAGTATTTTAATCTTTTTACCTTCTTTATCAAACGCAACATCACACTCAAAAACAGCAAATGATTTAAGCTTAGAAAAGCTTAAATCACAACTTTTGGAAGATTCTAGCTTTTTATCTAAGCTTAAAGAAAAAATGATACCACATACTGATTCTCATCATATTCAACAAATCGTCAGAGAGTATCTTCTTACTCATCCAGAAATTATGATTGAAATGCAGCTTATTCTTCAAGATAAGCTGGAAAAACAGAATGAATACGAAAACCAAAAACAAACTTCTGTCATTCATTCATTAGAAAAAGAGATTTTTCATTCTCCTCATGACGCTGTTTTGGGAAACCCAAATGGTAAAAGAGTGCTTGTCAATTTTTTTGATTACAACTGTGGTTATTGTAAAATTTCCTATTCAAATATAGAAGACTTAATAAAAGAATATCCAGATTTAAAGGTTATTATCAAGGACTTACCAATTTTAAGCTCTGATTCTATGGCAGCCCATACTGTTGCCTACGCATTTCGAAAACAATTTCCAGAGAAATATCCTCAGTTTCACAAAACGCTTTTAATGTATCAGGGTCGTGCAAATGAAGCTAAAGCTATTAAAGTAGCTGTTTCATTAGGAGCAGATGAAAAAAAACTACATAATGCAATAAAAGATCCCACTCTGCAAAACGCTTTTAAAGAAAACATTCAAATTGCCTCTGCACTTCATATTACGGGAACACCTTCTTACATCATTGGTGATAAAATATTCATCGGCGCAGCCAGACAAGATATTCTAAAACAAGCGATAGATAATACACAGTGAATACCTGATCCGTTTTAGGAAGAATACTGTAAATGAGGTAATTTTATGCTTTCTCTTTTTTGATAACAGGCTTATAAGTGCAATTTTACGTAAAGCAAATACAAGTTTTAAATTGCAAAGTATAATGATTTAAAGGAAATAAAAATCTTTAAAGCCTCAAAAGATGTCATCCCTAATCTAGAGATATTCGGTCATAAAATGAGATAATGACGATCTTCATTGATCAAGGAGTTAGAAATAAAATGGCAACAAAAAAAATGGATTCGGCAAAAACCGCAATTGATACGAAAATTATTCGTGATCTTGCTGTAATTTTGAATGATACAAATTTAACGAACATTGAAGTTGAACAAGGAGAGCTTCGTATTTGTGTCTCACGCCAAAATACCTTAACTTCTTCTGAGCAAGCAATCTATGCCCCTGTTTCTACTCCTACTTTTTCTGTAACATCTTCTCCAGTTCCAACAGCTGAATCTCCTATACAATCTATCCAAGAAGATAAATCAAAAAACACAATAACCTCTCCAATGGTTGGAACAGCTTATCTTGCACCCTCACCAGGCGCACAACCTTTTGTAGAAGTAGGACAAAATGTTTCTGAAGGGGAGACATTACTTATTATTGAAGCCATGAAAACAATGAATCAAATTTCATCACCGCGCTCCGGTACGGTAACCACTGTTCTTGTCAAAGATGGTCAACCTGTTGAATTTGGTGAACCACTTATTATTGTTGAATAAAGCGAGGGGCAACCATGATTCGAAAAATCCTCATTGCTAATCGAGGAGAAATTGCTCTTCGCGTTTTACGTGCATGTAAAGAACTTGGCATTAAAACCGTGGCTGTTCACTCTACCGCTGATGCAGATGCAATGCATGTTCGTCTTGCTGACGAAAGTGTTTGTATTGGCCCTCCTCCCGCTCGTGATTCTTATTTGAGTATTCAGCAAATTATTGCTGCTTGTGAAATTACAGGAGCGGATGCTGTTCATCCAGGTTATGGCTTTCTTTCTGAAAATGCAAAATTTGCAGATGTTCTAGAAGCCCATGATATTACATTCATCGGTCCAACAGCTACTCATATCCGCATCATGGGCGATAAAATCGAAGCAAAGAAAACCGCCAAAAAACTTGGTATTCCTGTAGTTCCAGGTTCAGATGGAGCAGTCACTGAAGAATCAGATGCTTTACGCACTGCTCGTGAAATTGGTTATCCAGTTATTATAAAAGCTTCTGCCGGTGGTGGCGGACGTGGTATGAAAGTCGTTCATTCTGAACAAGAATTTTCTATAGCTCTCAAAACAACGCGTTCAGAAGCGAAAGCTGCTTTTGGTGATGACGCTGTTTACATAGAAAAATATTTAGAAAAACCCCGTCATATTGAAATTCAAGTCATAGGTGATGGTGCGGGAAATGCTATTCATTTAGGAGAACGCGATTGTTCACTTCAACGACGGCATCAAAAAGTATGGGAAGAAGCTACGTCACCTGCACTTAATGAAACTGAACGGAAAAAAATTGGAAATATTGTTGCAAATGCCTGTGCCCAACTTGGATATCGTGGAGCTGGTACTATTGAATTTCTTTATGAAAATGGCGAATTTTATTTTATTGAAATGAATACACGTTTACAAGTCGAGCATCCTGTAACTGAAGCAATTACAGGTATAGATTTAGTCCACGAACAAATCCATATTGCATCAGGCTGTAAACTTTCAGTAACACAAGATGAAGTCTGTTTTTCTGGTCATGCCATTGAATGCCGTATTAATGCAGAAGATCCCATTAACTTTACGCCATCACCTGGAACCATTACACATTTTCATACACCTGGAGGTTTAGGGATTCGTGTTGATTCAGGCGCTTATTCAGGTTATCGTATCCCTCCTTACTATGATAGCATGATTGGAAAGCTAATTGTTCATGGACGTACCCGTTTAGAATGTATGATGCGTTTACGGCGTGCTTTAGATGAATTTGTCGTCGATGGGATAAAAACTACACTACCTCTTTTTCGCGATCTTATTAATAATCAAGATGTTGCTGATGGTAATTATAATATTCACTGGCTAGAAAATTACCTTGCTCATCAATCAAAGTCTTCAGATTCGTAATTCGATAGCAAAACGGTGCATTCTTATAAAAGACTCTATAAGATATCAACATAAGGATAGTTCCAACCTTGCTGTAAAAAGTGGAAAAAGGAAATAAATTGGTTATTTTTTATATAGTTTTCTTTTAATATGCATAAAATTTAATAATTTTCTGTTTTCCTTTTTGTTAGTTTGTGCTAACTCCTACATGGTTACGCCCTTATAGCTCAGTTGGTAGAGCACCTGATTTGTAATCAGGGGGTCGGGAGTTCGAGTCTCTCTGGGGGCACCATGCTCTTTTTTATCCAAAATAATTTATTGTTTTTTCTAAAGTTTTTAGACATGAGGGATTCGTTAATAAAAGTAATGGAATAGGATTTTTGCAATAAAGTAGAAACGCAATATCCTACCGGATGTATTTTTTGCAATGAACGCAAAAAGCTATTGATTCATTTTAAATACTTTTTTCAAACTACCGCGCCTTTATAAGAGGACACTGCAATTATTTGCACATTATAAATTACGATTTCTTTCATCAGAGATGAATTATTAAGCTTCATCAGCAATGAATCGGTCTCATATATTTTTTTCCAAAGAAAGAATGATTTGTACTCAATAAAGGAATTAAACTTAAAAACCTACTCATGAAGCAATCATTTTGAAAAATGAAAGAAACAACAATCAAGGTCATATATTATCTCCATACACCCCACATAACCTCCTCCCCATCCTAAAAGCAAAAAACATAAAACAAGTCTGTAAACACTCCGACGTCTTATCTAACAGGTTGTTCCTCCTGCTAACCACTTCAACGCTTTACAAACAACCTTGCCTTGGATATTCATCACACTGTCATAAAAAATTTAATGCATAAAGTTTTATAGGCTTTATATCCTCCCAAACTAATAGTGTTTTACAGTAAAAACAAAGATAACGAGCTAAATTGTTGAGAATCCTGAGAAAGCCTTCAGAAATCATGACATTCTCGCTATTGTATTATGCAGTCACACGCTTTTTTAAAGAGATATCTCTTAAATCCCCCAAGCCTCTTTCACAATGACTCCCGTAAATGGTATAAAATGAAATCGATTGATCAGCCCCATCTTTATTTATAATAAAAGCCATATCATCGTACTATTTTCCAACTCTCAATCTCAGCAATCCCCCATTGCCTTGGAAAGAGTTTATAAAAATTATTTTATTTATTTTTTCAAATGATTATCTATATCACAACTTCACACATAACGTGCAAGCGAATACTTTTGATTGATCCGCATAAATAACTTAAAAATGAAAAAATACGATATAATGAATTATTAAATTATAAAACAATGAGTTATTATTAGACATCAATTTTTAAAATTAAAAGTTATCATTAAAGATAAAACACATCCTTTATAAAAATAGTTTTATATAAATAAAATCTACTTTTATCCCCATTAAAAAAAATAGGAATAAAGCAAATAAATAATTTCCTCTACAATAAAGATTTTTAATAAATCCAAAAAGTTAGAAGTTTTCATTTCTAAAAAATGAAAACCTCTAAAGGATCTTCTTACTTTGACAAGAATATTTTATAGCTCTTTTCAATTGAGAATAAATCAACAAAAGTAAAAAATCTCCAGTACATGATCTTTTTTCAAGACTTTATCTAAGCAGCCCTCTTAACTGATTTTCGAAAACGAAGAGGCTTTGCACGCTTTACTACTGTTTTTGCTTTTTTATGCCTCTCATTTTGAGGTGAAGAATTCTTCCGCTGCAACTGTGCGGTATCATCTTTTCGACCTAAAAACTGTTTTTGACGTTTAGATTTTTTAAAACGGCGTTCCTTATCGTTTTCTTTACTTTCTCGCACAATTGGCTTTTCTGGAAACGCTGCAAATTGTTCTGGAACAGCCTCAGCCACCAATTTCATACGAATCAAGCGCTCAATAGCACGCAAGCGGGACCTTTCTATCTTCTCATCAAAAAGCGTAAGTGCTACACCAGATGCGCCATTCCGTCCTGTACGACCAATACGATGTACATAACTTTCAGCTTCATCTGGTAAGTCGTAATTAATAACGTGGCTTATCCCTGGTATATCAATACCGCGTGCAGCAATATCTGTTGCCACTAGGATCTGCACAGATCTTTCACGAAAAGCTTTTAAAGCAGACTGGCGAGCACCTTGTGATTTATTTCCATGAATTGTTGCGACTAAATATCCTATCTTTTCTAAACTACGCGTGACAGCATCTGCCCCATGTTTAGTTCGAGTAAAAACAATAACCGAATCAAAAGCTGGATTTGTCAAAAGTTTACTTAAAACATTCTTTTTTTCATTCGTAGGAACACAATATAATTTTTGGCAAATCTCTACAGCCGTAGTACCTTGAGGAACAACTTCAATTTTAACCGGATCATTGAGTAAACATTTTGCAAGCACAGCAATTTCCCTCGGCATTGTTGCAGAAAAGAGTGCTGTCTGACGCTCTTGATGCAAAAGCTTTGCAATTTGCTTAACATCATGAATAAACCCCATATCCAACATACGATCTGCTTCATCCAAAATCAAAAAACGAGATTGGGAAAGATCAACACACTTTTCACGAACAAGATCTCTCAAACGCCCTGGAGTCGCTATCAAAACATCCACACCTGCTTCCATACGTTTAATTTGTTTTAAACGTGATACGCCCCCAAAAATAAGACATGTTGAAAGATGTGCTCCTTTCGCCACAGTACGGATCGTTTCATCAATCTGAACAGCAAGTTCACGCGTTGGAGCTAAAATCAAAGCGCGTGCAGTTTTAGGACAGCGTTTATCACCCAAAGCCAAAATCTGACTTAAAATAGGTAAACCAAATGCCAAGGTTTTTCCAGAGCCTGTCTGAGCAACACCTAAAATATCGTGTCCTTTCAACATCACTGGAATAGCTTGTTCTTGTATAGGTTTAGGTTTACTCATCCCAGCAATGAGTAAATTTTTAATCAAAAGAGTAGGTAAACCTAACTTTGTAAAAACATTTTCTTCTTTTATAGGCAAAATAAAATCTTTCCTTAGCTGAAGAACTCAAAAGAAGTAACCATCTGAACTCTCCACTCAAGAATCCGCGCAAGAGAAATCCCTGACATTTTAAATGAAGCAACGCCTAAAAAGCGGCTTGCGCAACTTATGAACACCTTGAAATCAAGATAAAGGCGTATAAACTTCACTTTACAAAAAGCCAACAAACCAGCCTAAATGCCTTCATCTCTATTATCTTTGGATTATGATAAAAAAGCAAGAACTTTACGAAATACATTTATCATGAATAAAAACAATATCTAGATCGTTTACTTTTTGATGATTGTGTCCATCGGTAAATGTACCTTGATAAAATCAGGATAAATCTCGAGAAAAACTGGATTTTGTAAAGTTTTTTGACCGCCATAAATTAAATACCATTGGTTTTTATCAAAAATCGCCAAAGTTTTATATTGAATGATGCGATCTTTCATCTCAAGAACTGTTGGAATTAAAGCATACAAAGTACCGTTATCAGTTTGTAAATACTCTATATTTTCTTTATCTAAATAATAAGCACCAGAAGGCACCCCCTCAAATTTCTTATGCAACTGTTGAAGAAAATCACTACGTAAAGCACTCTCTGTTGTATTCAATCGATGTGCCATCTCTTTATAAAGCCGCTCAGGCATATAACGAGAAATAGGCATAAAATCCCCATTTTTTATAGCATTATTGACATCAACAACGACTCTTGAAAGTTCATCTTTTTGTACTACTGTTGGCTGAGATGCTAAACTCTGTTGATTAACAATCAAAAAGAAAAATAGACTCAGCACCGAATGAAAAATAGGTTTCATCATTATACTTCTTGTTTTAGTAAAATTTCAGTTTCTCAAATAACAAAATCAAATAACGTTTGATCATCAGTAATATCACGATAACGCCAACCTAACGCTTGAAATTTTTCCTCTAAAAGACAAAAATTACCGTATTTTTTTGTTTCAATCGCAACCAATACAGAACCAAAGTTTCTCGCTGACTTTTTAAGATATTCAAAACGTACGATATCATCATCTGGTGATAATGTGGAAAGAAAATGACGCAATGCACCAGGATGTTGCGGAAAACTAAAAATAAAATATTTTCTCAACCCTTGGAAACGTAAAGAACGCTCTTTAATTTCTGGCAAACGCTCAAAATCAAAATTACCTCCTGAAATAACGAGAAGAATTTTTTTCCCCTTTAACTCTTGAGGAGGAATACTGTTAAGCGCATCAATCGATAAAGCACCAGCCGGTTCCAGAACCACACCTTCAACATTAAGCATTTCAACCATCGTAGAACAAACGCGGTTTTCAGGAACCGTAATGACAGAATCAGGGGGAAATTGCTTTAGAATTGTATAGTTTAGAGCACCAATTTCAGCCACAGCAGCACCATCTACAAAAGTGTCAATGCTTTCAAGCTTGACGCGTTTTCCACTCTCCAAACAAGCAAGCAAACTTGCAGCTCTTTGCGGCTCAACAAAACGAAGCTTTGTTTTCCAACCATATTCATGTAAAAACTTGCTCACTCCACTTGCCAAACCACCCCCCCCTACCGGCACAATCATCAAATCTGGCTCACTTTCTCCATTGAGTTTTTTCCATTGTAAAGCTGCTTCACAAAGCACTGTTGCCTGCCCTGTAATAATGCGAATATCATCGAAAGGTGGAGCCATTACACCACCGCTCTCTACGACAAAGGATTGCGCTGCTTCATAACATTGATCAAATGTTTCACCAACCAAACGAATATCAATGAATTCTTTACCAAAAATACGTGTTTTTTCAATTTTTTGTTGTGGCGTTGTCATAGGCATGAAAATCACGCCTTTACGTTTAAAATAACGACAAACAAAAGAAACCCCTTGCGCGTGATTCCCCGCTGAAGCACAAACAAATGCAGAATCTGGTGATATACAGCTAAGCATTTCTGAAACAAAATTGAAAGCACCACGAATCTTATAAGACCGCACCGGTGTTAAATCTTCACGCTTTAAATAAATTTCTGCATCATACTTTTGACTAAGAAAATCATTTCTTTGAAGTGGTGTTTCAGCAAACACGTGATGCAATCCCACCATAGCTTTTGTGACGTCTTGAATAAATTGACTCATAACACTAATCATTTCATACTTTATTTACATTATAAAAGCTTTTTCTATCGATAACGGAAACTATTGTCAGTCAAAATTTCACTAAAAAATGAAAAATGTTTCTTTTGTCATTAATTCTTGATTCAATAAAAGATATAGCTTATGAGAGAACTCACATCGCGGACGTGATGAAAACGGTAAACATAGCAGACTTAAAATCTGCCGGTCGAAGACCTTGCGGGTTCAAGTCCCGCCGTCCGCACCACAATATGTGGATTTCCCCTTATTTTTCAGTAATTTATTAGAAATTAGAAAAAATTAAACCACCTTCTAAACCACCTTTTAAAACCCTATCATAACGCTATCAGATGGTATTGAGATAGTACTAAAATACGAATCATTGCTGCTTTTTTGAGGCATATTTTGGAACTAAATCACCATACCATGTTTTGCTTCGACTCCCCAATTCCCCTCCCCGCCATAAAAGACGAGGAGATAGAATCAATTTTCCAAACTAAGCAGCTTTCGTAACAGACCTTGCTAAAACCCGCTTAGCTTCTTTAATGAGAGCTTTATATTTTCTATTCTCTTCATCGACTCTAAAAGCATCAACAAGACGCACATGGATAGGACCTAAAAGATACAAAGCTTTTTCACCAGCACTCATACCCTTCCAATGGCTTGGTAAATCAAAGCGTGTATCATTATCATAATCAACAGATTGGCTTTTTAACTTTTTCTCACACTCAATAAAGTAACGACGAGCTTGTCTGCCTTTCTCATTGCGTTCAACCATGGAAAGCTCTTTTGCCATGTCTAGAGTGAGGTGATATTCGATACTTGGACGACCACCTTTAGGTTTCGGTAAATTTTTACCGAAACTCATAACACCTTGATTTTCTTGATGGGCATTAGGTTTTACTAAATTTTTAGTAAAACTCACAAAGTCCTTATTTTCTAGGAAACCGTATTCTTTAATACGATTAATAATCCAATCGTTAAAACGAGATGTGACCTTCAAAAACGTATGCAACTCACGTGCATTTACTGTTTGAACTATTTCTTGATCAATTGTTTGTTCCGTAATTTTTATAAGAATGTTCATAATGAACTCCTATCGATTAGAGGTTTCTTATTGACATTCCAGAGGAATGCCGGGCGCTAAGAAACACGGTCGATAGTCCGTCGCTATGCTTTCCCCATAAGGGTATTGTATGGCATAGCTACACCCGACAAAACCTTTATATGCTACACGCATACAACGAGTCAAAGTCTTTAAGGCGCGGAGAAAATATTGTTTCGGCAATCTATCCGCTATCGATTCAAGATGTTTCTTAGGCACCTGATTCGACAATAGACACATTGTTATAATCCTGTCAAGTCGCTCCTGTTATAAATGCAGCCCACTGTTCCAAGAGAGCATGGCGTTGTTCCAAAAAATCTGTTCGCATATAAGCTATTACTATCCCATACAGCATTTTGATTGTTGATGATCAATTGCAAAACGGAGTGTTGATATTGAGAAGTTTTATTATACCGTCGTTTTTACAAAACGAGCTGTTTAAGCGTCTCTCAACACTTCTTTGAGTCTTGATAGAACTATTAAGAGAATATACCGGAATCCTATCATCTTTACAATTTTCACACCATTTCCCATCTTTAATTTTATAGTGAAATCCTGATTGGATCATACAAGCATGAATCATCGACCATTCATGAATGCCTAATTTGCTATTGTCTATACCGCTACTATAAGGAGATAGCGCACCACACTCTAATAGTGCTTTTCCTACCTCAGTAGAGTTTACACCTGGCTTTTCCCATATAACAAAGGATGTTGAAGGAGGCTTTGAGTTACATCCAGCCATATTTAATAAAGCTATGCAGCTTAATAATTTTAAAGTTTGTTTCATTTTTCCCCTTTTTTAATAGATTTATTGACTATGAGAAGGCTTTAAAGCCTGTTGATGTTTCTTATCTCCATTTTTCAAATTTGTCACTGAACTTCCAGCAAATAGAACACCCTTTTTTCAAAAGGGTGAGATTTCAAATCCAACCCTTCCAAATTCTTGAAAGTCTTCAATATTTTGATGTACAAGCTTTATAACTGTAGCGTGGCTATTCCCCACACCCTCTGTAATTTTTAAAGAGATCTTAACGGCAATACCATCATTACCGATTGTCACTAAATTATTCATGATCAAGCTATTATCAATAATTTTCTGTCATTTTTGTTAACCTGTCTCTACGAGCAGTTCGTTACTTTGGACTTCTTCAAGACAATTCTACAGAATCTCTTTCAGTTTTTTTAGCTTCAATATAACGATCAATTTCAACAAGATCCCATTTTAGGTATCGTCCTTCTTGTATAGGCTTAGGAAAAGCTCCGATTTTTACAAGCTCTCTAATATATGTCATTGACATTCCGAGATAAATTGAGAGATCTTGTATATTGACAAACCGTTGCAAACGCATCGACAGTAAAGCTTGTTCGAATAAGCTTACTTTTTCTATTGAGGCAGTTAATTTTTCTTCGTTCATTTAAAACTTTCCTTATTATCTAAGTGTTGAGAATAATTATAAATAGGCGGGGGTGCTGGGAGGAGAGAGCACCCCCATAACGTCAAGCGGCTTTTGTCAAAATCTTTTGCATCTCTTGTTCTATTTCTGCTAAAAAAGCTTCGACCGCTTGATTAATCTGTTCAATGTGTTCTTCATCACGGTGAATGCGTTTGATTTTCATGCGTAAGTATGTTGATTGCCTCGTAAAACGTGGGTCATAACTGATAAAATCACACCATTTTCGTCCCGTACAAGCCATTTGGAATTGTATTTGCGCGCTATATTCAGGCTTTATAGTGTCATCTATAAAGAAGCGTAAATGGTTTGGTGATTGTGGACATTTGACTTCAACTAAACCGTCATCACCAACAAACCCATCAGGACTAGCACCAGCCATTTTGATTGTGGGGTGTTGTATGAAACCACACTCTATGACCTCTGTATCATAAATAAATGCATATTCTTTCAAGGCATCTTCTTCATGTTCAATGCCCCATTGCATAGCCGGCGTTGGATAAGATTGGCTTACTTCACCAGTTAAACGTTCTGTTATAAGTTTGATTTTGTAGTCTTCATATTTGTTTGTCGGCATTCCCTTTGCTGTTTTACTCAGTAGGTTGTAAACGTTTGAAGCAGTGACTTTACCCAAGCGCGCTTGAAACCACTCTGCTGTCCTTTGTTCCATTTCACACCGCCGTTTGTTGTTGAGTTGGTGCATATTCAATATCTTGTATAGGTGCATCTAATTGCTCTTGTTGTGCTTTATTCATTTGCTTTCGTTGCTTTTTTTTCAAAGAAAACAAAGCGGTTTGTGCTTGTTTAAAAGACATATCTTTTAGATTTTTTACTCCTATGAAAGAGAGAAGCCTAGTTTCTTCAGATTGTGTTTTTTTAATTAATTCTTTGATTTCATTCATCTGTTCAGAAGAGATACCCGCAAGAAGTGTTATTCCATCTGTATCGTCTTCTTTTCTTGCAACATTAAGAAGCATGCCTAAGAGATATCTACTGCGTAGCTTATAGTAGAACCAACCGCTTGTGTGTTATTTTTGCTTCCCGTAGCATCAATGGGAAATGTTCCTTGTGTTGATATTTCATTGCCCGATATATGCTTTAAAGTCATTTCTACAGTTATGTCATTTGAACTCTGGTCTTTGATACGAGAGAACAAGGCAAAGTGATGTTTTGCAAGAGGTTCTTTAATAGCATCAATATATTTATCAAGCGTTGTATAGAGGCTTTTAGTATGTGTATTAATGGCATTTTGTTCGATATTTTTATATTCCACTTGTATAGTAGAAAGATCACGGACAAAGTTTTGACACTCTTGTCGTTCTATCTCCTTTTCTCGCAATTCAAGAAGACGCTTGAGACGATCCATATCGACATCATTTTCTAAAGCTCTTTCTAAAATAAGCTCCATAGCTGTAGGTTTGATTTCACAATCGTTCGTTTTTTCCACTAATTCCGTTTGTGTGGTACTTAGTTCACTCATCTTGATTTCCTCCTATTTGAGCGCAATTCCCCCGTGGCGTGAATCACGCATGTGTTAAAAGTTGGTTTGGTTGTTAGAGTTTGGATTTTATAGGCTGCAT